>CAZUKI010000054.1:0-6193 GCA_964620785.1 uncultured Aestuariivirga sp. | reverse complement strand
TGTCCAAGGCCTATGGATCGTTGAAGGTCTTTGATGGTTTGGACCTTGCGGCCAATGCCGGCGAGATCGTTGTCATCTTCGGAGGTTCGGGAACGGGCAAGACCATTCTCCTGCGTCTCGTTGCCGGCGTCGAAGAGCCGACATCGGGAACCATTGAGATTGCCGGCGAAGACGCCAGTGATATCGCTCCCGAGCACCGGGGCGTCGGCATGGCATTCCAGAATTTTGCGCTGTTTCCGCATATGTCTGCCTTCGAGAACATCGCAACGCCTCTGCGGGCTGCAAAGGCTGATGCGGAAAGCGTGAACGCCGGCGTGTCTCGCGTGGCCAAACTTCTGAAGATCGACCATGTGCTTGGACATGCGCCACGCGAACTCTCGAACGGCCAGAAGCAGCGGACCGCGCTGGCAAGGGCACTTGCGGCTGAACCGGAGATTCTTCTGCTGGATGATCCCTTGCGCAATGTGGATGCCAAACTGCGCTTTGAAATGCGACTCGAGTTGCCGCGCCTTCTTCGGCAGTCGGGCGCGACTGTTCTCTATGTAACGCAGGACTACAAGGAGGCCATGGCCCTGGCAGATCGCATTGCTGTCCTGGCGGGCGGAAAGTTTGCCCAGGTGGCCTCACCGGAGGACATCTACATGTCGCCCGCCACGCTGACCGTGGCAAAGTTGTTTGGCGATCCCTCCATCAACACGGTGGACAGCGAGATCGCCTTGCAGGGCAAGGTTGCCACCGTCAGTATCAAGGGAGCGGTCATAGAGATCGCTTCGTCTTTCGGGCGGCACGCGGGCCGCCCCGTGGTGGTCGGAATACGGCCTGAGGCGGTTTCATTGTCACCGACTGTCGGCGAAGTACCATGCCAGGTGGTGGCGGTGACGCCACTCAATGAGCGGGTTGTACTGCTGCTGAAATCGGATGGTGGCTGGGAGTTTCTCGCGTCGCTGCCGGCCCATTCGGACATTCCACCCGCGGGTGCAAAGCTTCGCGCCAGCTTTGCTGCAAGCGGCATTCACGTCTTCGACGCAGCTTCGGGCGAGCGCATCCATGGCTGAGCTCGTCATCACAAATGTGGACAAGATCTATCGCCCGAGGCGCAAGAAGCCGGTTCACGCCGTGAAGAATCTGAGCCTGACGGTGCCGCCGGGGCAGATCGTGGCGCTTCTCGGTTCATCTGGATGTGGCAAGACATCGACCCTGCGGATGATCGCGGGCTTCGAGGATGTTTCAGGGGGCACGATATCGCTGGCTGGAAAAGCCATTCACACCTTGCCACCATCGAAGCGGGGCGTTGCGATGGCTTTCGAGGCCTATTCGCTCTATCCGCCGCTGACCATCGGCGACAACATCGCTTTCGCGCTCAAATCGTCGTCACTTCCGGCCGATGAACAGCAGCGCCGTGTGAAGGCGATGGCAGAACTTCTGGACATTTCCGGAATTCTGGAACGCTATCCGACATCGGTTTCCGGAGGCCAACAGCAACGGGCAAGCCTTGGACGAGCCCTTGTGCGTACCGCGGATCTCTATCTGCTGGACGAGCCGATGGGCCAGCTGGAACCGCAACTGCGTTCGGTCCTGCGCGGGCGCATCAAGGCATTCCTGCGCCAGAACAATTGCACGACCATTCTGGTGACTCATGATCAGACCGAGGCCAATGCACTCGCCGACCGGATTGCGGTCATGGAAGACGGTGTTCTCCAGCAATACGGTACGCCGGATGAATTGAAGGAAATGCCGGCCAATCTCTTTACAGGCACCTTCGTTGGCGAGCCGCCCATGAATGTCTTCCCCGCGAGTGTCGAGATTTCCGGAAAGTCCGTGACCTTCCGTATCGATCCAGAAACGGCTCTCACCTATCCGCTGTCGGAGTTTTCTTCCGACGCGGTCAAGGCGCTCCGTTCGCGCCAGAAACTTTCGATCGGAGTCAGGCCCTACGCATTGCATCTGGGGCCCGGCTCCATGTCCGGGCAGGTCCTGGCATGTCAGTGGCTGGGCGACCAGACTCATATTGCAATCGAGGTGGCGGGCCGCACCGTGGTTTCGGTTGCGCATCAGCGTATCAATGAAAAGCCTGGCAAGAAGGTGTCGCTTGCGGCAGCAGCATCGGCCTTGCATCTCTTCGACGCCGAAAGCGGCAAGGCCTTCTCGCATGGCGGCAGGATGGCATGAGGGACGGAATTCTCATCGGAATCGATGCCGGGACATCCGTCATCAAGTCGGTTGCGTTCTCGCTGGATGGCACGCAGCTGGCGGCGGCCGCCGTTGCAAACGAGTATGTGACGCTTCCCGACGGAGGTGTGGAGCAGGACATGGCGCGCACCTGGCGCGACACCGTCACGACGCTGCGCAAGCTTGGTGAGCAGCTGCCCGATCTTGCCTCGCGACTGGTTGCAATTGCCGTGACGGGCCAGGGTGACGGCATGTGGCTGATTGACGGCAAGGGTGAACCTGTTGCCCCAGCCTGGCTGTGGCTGGATGCCCGTGCGGCGGACATTGTCCAGGAGTTTACCTCGTCGCCTGACTATGGCGATCATTATGGCCGAACCGGCACCGGTGTGAATGTCTGCCAGATGAGTGTGCAACTGGCCTGGATGAAGCGGCATCGCCCTGAGGTGCTGGCCAGAGCAACCCATTCCTTTCACTGCAAGGACTGGATCTACTTCAACCTGACGGGCAAGCGTGCCACCGATCCCTCTGAGGCCAATTTCACTTTTGGCGACTTCAGGAAGCGAACCTACCAGGCCGACATTCTCGATCATCTCGGCGCAAGCGATGTAAAGTCCCTGCTGACGCCCATCGTTGACGGGACAACGGAGTGTGGATCTCTGACCGCGGCGGCGGCAGACGCGACCGGCCTCAGGAGCGGAACGCCGATCTGCCTGGGATATGTGGATGTCCTTTGCACAGGCCTTGGCGGCGGCCTCTTTGATCCGACGGGTGTTTCGGGCTGCACAATCGTGGGCTCGACGGGGATGCACATGCGGCTTCAGGCCGATCAGTCGAAGGTGCACCTGAACAGTGAAAAGTCCGGCTACACGATGGCTTTTCCAGCACCTGGCATGGTCGCACAAATCCAGTCCAACATGGCCAGCACCATCAACATCGATTGGTTCATGGATATCGTGCGAAATGTGATGAAGGAGTATGGCACCGAGACATCACGCGCCGACATGCTCAGGGGAATGGACGAAAAATTGCTGCAACGAACGCCTGCCAAGATTCTCTACCATCCTTACATCTCGCGGGCTGGCGAGCGTGGCCCCTTCATGGAGCCGGCTGCCCGGGCCATGTTCAATGGCCTCGATGTGTCGGCCGACTACTATGACATGATGCGCAGCCTGTTCGAGGGCATAGCCTTTGCGGCGCGTGATTGTTACGCAACCATGGGCCCCATTCCGCGAGAGGTGCGCATTACAGGCGGCGCGGCGCGCTCCACTGCCCTTCGGGTCATTCTTGCCAGTGTTCTTCGCGCCAAAGTGCGCAGTGTATCGCGCGAGGAAGCAGGGGCGGCAGGTGCCGCCATGATTGCTGCCGTCCAGCAGAAGCTGTTTCCCGACATGGCGGCCTGCGCCGACACATGGGTGGCGCCGCATCTCGGGGTATCCACTGAACCGGACGACAATCTCGCCAGCCGCTACGATCACGTTTTCCCGCTCTATGTCGAGGCTCGCAAGGCCATGCGTCCGATCTGGCGCGGTCTGGAGGATGCCTCATGAAACGGAAAGTTGCCATCATCGGGGATCGTTTCATGCTGTCGGAAATGTTCGCCGAGGCATTGCGTGATCGTTGCCGGCAGTTCGACTTCGACATTGCTGCCGTTGATTTTCCCTGGCCCGACGAGCCTATGGAACATGGCTATGCCGTTGAAGGCATGGATGGCCTGAAGGAATACATGGGTAAGGCCGACGAAGTTGTGCAGGCTGCTACCGGCGCGGAGGTGCTGATTACACAATTGGCGCCGTTGTCATCTGCCATCATGGACAGGCTGCCTGGCCTGAAGTTTGTGGCGGTGTCACGCGGCGGGCCGGTGAATATCGACATGAAGGCGGCGCGCGAGCGCGGCATTGTCGTTGTCAACGCGCCAGGCAGGAATGCTTCGGCGGTTGCTGAATTCACGATCGGTGCGATTCTCGCCGAGACCCGCAACATTACGCGCGGGCATGATGCGCTGCGCAAGGGTGTTTATCGTGGCGACCTGTATCGGGCCGATGTGACGGGGCGTGAACTCCACGAGATGACCGTGGGAATTGTCGGTTATGGCCAGGTGGGCAGCCGTGTCGTCAAGCTGCTCAAGGGTTTCGGCTGCCGGATTCTGGTCAGCGATCCATACGTGCAGTTGTCGGCGGACGATCTGCGGGACGGTGTCATCCAGACATCGCTCGACAGGATCCTGGCGGAGGCAGACGTGATCTCCCTCCACGCCCGGGTCACGCCCGAGACGACGCGTATGTTCAATGAAGAAACGCTCCGCGCAATGAAAGCGGATGCAACGCTGGTGAACACGGCGCGCGGTCCGCTTGTGGATTATGACGCCCTGACCCGCGTTCTTGAATCGGGCCATCTTCGCGGCGCCATGCTCGAGACGTTTGGCATCGAGCCAGTGCCGGCTGATTGGCGTCTCCTGCAACTTCCCAATGTAACGCTGACCCCGCACATCGCGGGCGCATCTGTCCACACCGTCCGCTATGCCGCAGGCCTCGTTGCAGAGGAAGTTCGCCGCTACTTCGCAGGCGAAGGGCCAATGAACCGGTGCTGATGAGGCGTCCATGAAGGATATTGGCCAGTTTGACCTGGTCATCATCGGTGGCGGCATCAATGGTGCGGGCATCGCCCGGGACGCTGCCGGCCGCGGACTATCCGTGCTGATGTGTGAGAAGGGCGACCTGGGCGAGGGAACATCATCACGGTCGGGCAAGCTTATTCACGGCGGCCTTCGCTATCTGGAGTACTACGAATTCCGATTGGTGCGGGAAGCGTTGATCGAACGCGAGGTGCTGTTGCGAGCAGCGCCGCACATTGTCTGGCCCATGCGCTTTGTTCTGCCCCATTCCCCGGAGCAGCGTCCGGCCTGGCTCGTGAGGCTGGGCTTGTTTCTCTATGACCACCTGGGCGGGCGCCAGAAATTGCCGGGTTGCAGATCACTTGATCTGTCACGTTGCCCGGAGGGCGCCGTCATCAAGGAGGAATATCGCAAGGCCTTTGAGTACTCGGATTGTTGGGTCGATGATGCGCGCCTGGTCGTGCTCAATGCGCTGGACGCGAAGTCGCGCAGCGCCAGGATCATGGTTCGAACGGCTGCGACGTCGATGCGTCGCCATGGTGACCGCTGGAAAATTGAGTTGAGATCGACAGATGGAAGGATGCAGTGCGTTCACGCACATGCTGTCGTGAACGCGGCGGGTCCGTGGGTGCAGGATGTCATAACCAATGCTGCGGCACTGAATTCGTCACGCAAGGTGCGATTGGTGAAGGGTTCACACATCATAGTCAGGAAATTCTGGGACGGACCACATGCCTTTCTCTTCCAGAATGAAGACAAGCGGGTCATCTTCGTCAATCCCTACGAGGGCGATCTCTGCCTGATTGGAACCACGGACATTCCCTACGAAGGAAATCCGGAGGACGTGAAAATATCGAGCGAGGAGGTCGTTTATCTGCTGGCGGCGGTCAATCGCTTTCTCAAGATACCACTGACCCACAAGGACATCGTCGCGAGCTACTCCGGCGTCCGCCCCCTTCATGATGACAGTTCCAGCAATCCGTCGGCGGTGACCCGCGACTATGCATTCGATGTCCAGGGTTCCCCGCCATTGCTTTCGATCTTCGGTGGAAAGATCACCACCTATCGCAAGCTTGCCGAACATGCCCTGCAAAAACTGAAGCCCTATTTCCCGCACATGGGACCTGATTGGACTGCGGCCATTCCCCTTCCGGGCGGAGATGTGCCGAATGCGGATTTTGATCAGTTTTTCGCCGACCTGAAGAGCAGGCTTGCCTGGCTCCCCCCAGAACTTCTGCTTCATTACGCCCGTCTCTATGGGACGCGCGTAGGCGAAGTGCTCGGCACTGCCAGTTCCCTCGACGAGCTCGGCATGAAGTTCGGCAGCACATTCTACGAGGTTGAGGCCCGCTATCTTGTCAACAATGAATGGGCGCTGTCAGCGGAAGACATTTTGTTCCGTCGCACGAAACA
>CAZUKI010000053.1:0-13465 GCA_964620785.1 uncultured Aestuariivirga sp. | reverse complement strand
CCGGCCACTACCTGCCGTTGGTTGTTACATCTGGATTGTTCGCGTTCGACCGAACTGAATGGCAGGTATCCGGCGACCAAATCGACCGCTGAAATTTCCGTACCCGGCCAAGAGCGGTAGTTGACCTTCTTGAAACCCACGTCAGCAACGAACCTGGAAGAGCCGTTCATGGTACCGTGATTGCTGTCATTCGAGCGGCTGCAAGGCTCTGAAACCTGCCCTGCGGGCTATGCCTGCCAATCGGCCAAACCGGCCCGCGGCGCCTACCAGATTGCTGCCATTGATAGGTTCACCGACGGCAATGGAGCACCTTGTTGGGCTTTTTGTACGCCGCTTCACCGCTCCGCGACAAGTCGCATGATTTCCGCCCCAAGACGCAGATCAGGAATGTGGCCAAAGATCTGACGCCGCAGTTGCCCTGCGCGATCAATCAGCAACAGCGTCGGCGTACCTTGCATGCGGTACGCCGCCATCGTTTGCGGGATCGGTCTGCCGTCATCCGCAGGCATGTCCACGCCGACCGGATAACGGATGCCGTATTCGTGCGCGAACGCACGCAAGGCGGTAACGGTCATCGACTCGTGGTGCTCGAACACCGTATGCAGGCCCACCACAACCGCGCCATACGGGCTAAACAGTTCGTGCACCGCCCTCATCTGCGGAATGGCATGGGCCACACAGCCGGGGCACAGCATCTGGAAGGCGCAGGCGACCACGACATGGCCACGCTGCGCCTCCAGATCGATGGGCGCCGGGGTGTTCAGCCATTCTGAAATGCGCCAGGGCTGCGCCATGACAGGCTGATCCACGGCGGCTCCTCAATCACGCAACAGACTGAAGGTATAGTCCTGCGCCTTTTGCGGCGCATGACAGGCAAAGCAAGCGGACGCCGCGTTACTACCTACCACCCGTTTGGCCGGATCACCGCCGCCGAAGCCTTCGAAACCCCAGCCGCCGGTTGCCTTGAATTTCTTTGAATCCTTGTGCATCACGCCCACCACTTTGCGCGTACCTTCGGTAACAGCGCCACCATCTCGTACGGCTTCCAGCAGATCGAAGATGATCACCGACCCATCGGGAAAGCTTTTGCCCCGATAGCCTTTCATGGCCTTTTCGTTGGCATACAGATGGTGAATGCCGCCGAAGGAAGCAAACAAAGGGTGGCCCTCCTCGATCACCATGCTCTTCACGTGATGCCAGTCGCGATATCCCTGCGGGTAGGGAACTTGAGGATCGGCTGCCAGGGCGGATGTGGTCGCAGCCGCGCCGATCAAACCCAGGACCAGTGCTTTCATGTTGATTCTCCTTATTTGAGATCGGCGATGGCAGCCCCGAAGTTGATGTGGAACGGTTGCCCGCCGATGACCAGCGCAGGCACGGATTTCACGCCGACGGCTTCGGCCTCCGAAATGCGCGTCCTGGCTTCGCCCAGGTGAACGATCTCGACGTCAAAACGTGCAGGGTCGATGGCGTCGGCCAGTTGCTGCTCGGCGGCGACACAGACCGGGCAACCGGCGTGGTAGAAGATGGCAGATGCTTTCATGTAAGGACTCCTAACTATATGACTTAAAGGAAACCCCGCTCACGGTGAACGGGGCGGTTACACCACCGTCAAGCGGCGGATTCGTACTCCGCGCAGTCGACCCGAAGGTGCCGATCCCCCATTGGGGCGCCGACGAGCGCACAGAAATGGGGTGAACTCGTGCCCGGGGCGACATTCTCGCGGAAATGCCGGCATGTCACGCAGGTACGCTGCGGCGCGATCAACTGGCGCTGCTGCAAGTGCCGGATCATCTTGATCACTAGTCCATGCAGCACCTCCTGCTCTGCCTGCGTGAGACCCGCCACCACCGGCGCGAAACTTCTGGGCCACGACCGGGCGATCTCGTGACCCGTGGACGTGGCTTTCAGCGTAACCGCTCGCGCGTCGGAGGCATCCACATCCTTGCGCAGTAAGGCCTTGTTCCCCAGCGTGGTCACCGCATCGCTGGCCGTCGCCTTGCTTACGCCGACATGGGAGGCGGCGGCGGTGAGTCGCGCCCCTTCGGGGCGATTCGCGACAAATCGAAGAATGTCCGCTTGGGTCGGAGATAGTCCCGCCGTGGCCGCCGCTTGCCAGTCCAGTTGCCGCGCGACAGCAGCTAAGCGGGTCAAACCGTCTGCCAGCCGGAGATCAAGAGGTTCAGAGATTTGGTCGAAGTTCATAGTTAGGCATCCTAACCAATAACTCGAAAATGTCAAGCACCGGATGACCCGCTGCTGCCGGATATCTACGTTGCCGGGCGACAAGTTCGCAGTAGACACCTGCCGTTGAACCAATGATCCCTTGTGCGGCCGCAGTACGAGGCGGTTGCTGCCGTAGCAACGTTAAGTTGCGAGGTCCGCTTGGGGTCGTCTGCACTCAGTGGCAAAGGGCAGCTTCTGGGAAGCGAAATCTCAACGGCAGCTTTACGGCGATGAGTTTGGAACTGTGTACTTCGCGTGCCGACCCAATCCTGCCGCTCACAGCAGGAAGACCTATCGGCTGTTTTCCCGCTTAAAGCGGACAGCACGTCATTCCAATTGCGCCTCCAGCTCCCTGAACCAGAAATCCAACATTTTTGGCGTTTGATGATTCAAGGAGCTGCTTTCGTTCACCCCTGCAAAGCGTCCATAACAACTTCCTGAATAATCCGACTCCCTTCAGGCGTACTCCAGTTGCCGGCGAGCTCGGCGATGACTTGGTTTGTGCTGGTCAGCGTAACGCCGTTGCGCTCCATGCGACGCAGCGCCATGTCATCGGCCAACTTGCTCGGCGAGCCGCCTGCATCGGCGACAACCTGTACTTCATAGCCTTGCCCAACCAGAGTGAGCGCCGGGTAAACCGTACAGACATCATTTGTCACGCCGGCAATGATGAGCCGCTTCTTGCCGGTGGCCTTCACGGCTTCAGCGAAGTTCTCGTCATCCATGGCATTGACGATGCCAACTCGCTTGATGCGGGCCTCAAACTCCATCGGAAGGATGTCTTTGAGTTCGGCCAGCAACGGGCCCTGGGCATATTCCTCCATGCTGGCGGTCAGGACCACCGGCATGTTCAGGATGGCTGCGGTCTTGGCCAGCATCAGCGCGTTGCGCTTCATTTCGTCAAAGGGGATGGACTTGACCCATCCCATGGTGCCAACCTGATGGTCAATCAAAAGCAGTGCGGCATCGCCGCCGGTGAAACGCTGAAAAGCCATGGTCATCTCCTGTTAAGCCGGGGTAATCGAAAGAGGGGCGCCAATGAACACCATCGCCTTGGCAGCGCCCTTTGGGGAACGAAGCGAGAGAGCTCGAGGTGAGTCCTCCGCAGAAAACACGGGCAACTTAAGCCCGTCCAGGTCGTAGCTCTCGCCATTGACGTCGAGGGAGCCGGCGATGGGCATCACGAAAAGCGTCTCACCCGCAGGGATAGGCAATTCCATGGCTGCATCTTCAACCATCGTCATCTCAAGCATGGTTACCGGGGTTGGTGGCATCAGTGGCGACCTGACGTCGCCGAAGGCGCCAACTGGCACGCGAACCGTTACGCCAGGCAGTTCAACAACGGGAATGTTCTGGGGGGCCAGCGTCAACGCGAAAGGCGCTGCTGTCTTGTGCTCATGCGGCAGGTCAACGAAGATTTGCAACATGTGGACGGTCTTCCCCGGTTCGGCAGGGACCTCTTCGTGAACGATTCCGCTGCCGGCCGAGGCCCAGTGAATTCCTCCCGGCTGAATGAGGTTCTTCGTACCCGTTGAATCCTCATTGGCGATGCCGGTTTCCGAATCGAGAAACAGGTATGACACTGCGGAGAAACCAACATGGGAATGGGGCGGGAACGTCGGGCCACTCATCCAGGCGTGGTCGATTCCCAGGATGGGGCTGAGCGTTTGTCCGGCAGTTCGCAGGACATAAGCTTGGAAATTGGCCCCATGGTTTACTCGGTTCAGGCTAACGATGTGTCTCATGGCTGGTTCTCCGAAATCGCCTAGGCCGCCTGTGCCTGACTCAAACTCGCGTAGTCGATGTAGCCATGAGCATCACCGCCGAAATAGGTGTTCCGGTCGGCTTCATTCATCGGCGCATTCGACTTGAGTCTTTCCACGAAATCCGGGTTGGCCAGGACCATCTGACCGTAGGCCTCCAGGTCTGCGAGGCCGGCAGCCAGGTCAGAGCCCACCTGCTCCCGTGGGCGCCCAGGCCGGTTTACGATTAAGGTCTGTTTCCAAATCTGGCGGATGTCGGCCAACAGTGGTTCATTGCCCAGATGCATGATGTGGAGGTATGCCAACCCAAGCTTGTTGAGTTCGGCCACCAAATAGCGATACAGCGCAGGCCCTTCGGAGCCTTCATCAATGCCCCACATGGGCGTTCCCGGTGACAGGCGAATGGCCGTCCGGTCTGCGCCGATTTCTTCGGCAATGGCCTTGGCGACCTCAATAGCGAAACGTGCCCGGTTCTCAATGCTGCCGCCGTATTCGTCAGTGCGCGTGTTGGCGCTGGGCGCAAAGAACTGCTGAATGAGGTAGGCATTCGCTCCGTGGATTTCGACACCATCGGCCCCTGCTTCAATGGCACGGCGGGCAGCCAAGCGGAAATCGGCCACGGTTTGCCGAACCTCTTCGGTCGTCAATGCATGCGGAACTGGAATGTCTTGCATCCCCGAGGGCGTAAACATGCCGGTGTCCGGTGCTATCGCAGAAGGAGCAACACCCAGACGATGATGCGGCGTGTTGTCGGGGTGTGACATGCGACCGGCGTGCATCAACTGGATGAACAAATGACTGCCCTTGGCATGAACGGCATCGGCGATAGCCTGCCAGCCGGCGACGTGGCTATCGGTGTAGATGCCGGGCGTGGTCAGGTAACCCTGGCCATCATCCGATGGCTGGGTGCCTTCGGCGATGATGAGGCCAATACTCGCCCGCTGAGCGTAGTAGTCGACGGCCAGCTTGCCTGGCGTGCCATCGAACTCGGCTCGGCTGCGGGTCATCGGTGCCATAACCAAACGGTTTTGCAGGGTATAGCGGCCAACGCGGACCGGCGTGAAGAGCTGTTCGTTCATTGTGAAATCCTTTCGTATGAATTCGCTTCGATGGCTGCATCATCCAGCAATGCCTTAATGGGATAAAGATGGCAAAATGGAATTCATTGCTGCAAATTTGGTGCAATAAGCATGGAACTACTGAACGACATGGCGTTGTTTGTGGAGGTCGTGAAGGCGATGAGTTTCCGACGAGCCGCAGACGCAATCGGCGTACCGAACTCCACGCTCTCTCGGCGGGTAAACGCGCTGGAGAAGGCGATTGGTTTGCGCCTTCTGCACCGGACGACCCGTCGGCTGGAACTGACCGAGGCCGGGCAGATTTACTATGAACGATGCCGACGCATCGTTGATGAGGCACGTCTGGCTCATGAGCAGCTCGGCGAGATGCAGGCTCAACCGAGCGGGGTGCTGCGCGCTTCCTTCCCGGTGGATTTCGCCAACATCTTTCTGGCACCGTTGATTACGGAGTTTGCGCGCCGCTACCCAGCCATCACCTTTGATTTCGACCTGACGCCGCGCGCTGTCGATTTGGTCAGTGAGCCGTTCGATGTCGCCATCCGCATGGGAGAGCCCAAGGATTCCAACCTGATTGCCCGGCTGCTAGCCAAACTACCGGGGCACTTGTACGCCTCGCCGCGATACCTGGCAGAGGCCGGTTGTCCTGCCCACCCGGCCGAACTCTCGGAGCACCAGTGCCTTGGATTCCCCAAGATGGGGGGCTGGATATTACGACACGGAGAGGAGGCCACCGAGGTTCATGTCAAAGGGCGATATGTCCTCAACAGCGTCGGCATGATTAAGCGCCTCGCAACCCTTGACCAGGGCATCATTCTTTTGCCCAAGGAAATTGTTGAGGAAGATGTTGCCGCGGGGCGTCTGCAGGCCGTTCTTGCGGAGTGGGAAGGTGCGCCGATTCCTGTGTATGCGCTGACCGAAACCAGGTTGCTGCCGGCCAAGACTCAACTTTTCATTGAGTTTTTGCGGGAGAAACTGGCAAAGTAACAGCCGCCAATATGGCTGCTTTAGCGGTGGTGGCGGCCCTTCAGTTCAAAGATGGCGACGGTCCGCTTCTGGCCGGCAGCCCGCGTACAACCTGATTCCGAAAAGCGGCCGCACGGAAAAGGTACTCGTACAGCCGCGACACTCCGGCTAGATTTCAGTCTGCTCCGAAATCTCTAGGGCATCGTCTACCTCGATGCCGAGGTAACGAACGGTACTTTCCAGCTTGGAATGACCAAGTAGCAGCTGAACCGCCCGCAGGTTCTTCGTCCGTTTGTAGATCAGGGTTGCCTTCGTTCTCCGCATGGAATGCGTCCCGTAGGCAGATGAATCAAGACCGGCAGCTTCAGCCCAGTGATGCACTATTCGCGCATATTGGCGTGTCGAGACATGAGGCGATTTGGCCACCCTGCTCGGGAACAGGAACTGATCGCTTCGCAGATGTGACTTCTCCAGCCAGGCCGACACTGCAGCCCTCGTCGGTTCCGTCAGCTCGAACTGCACTGGCCGCTGCGTTTTCCGCTGGATCACCATGGCGCGGGATAGCACCTGGTTTCCGTGGGTGATGTCGCGCACTCGCAGGCTGACGAGATCGCAGCCCCGTAGCTTGCTGTCGATGGCCAGGTTGAACATGGCCAGGTCGCGGACCGCATGGGCATTCTGGAGGTGGATGCGGATGGCCCAGATGTCCTTGGGTTTCAGCGGTGGCTTTTGGCCGACGAGCTTTCCCTTGTTCCAGGCCTCGCGTTTGTCGATGGTTTCCATCTTGGACTCCTTGGTTGTTGATCGGAGTCATATGTTCGGTCTGTGGGGAAACGGTTGCTGTGGGGCAGGATGGCCTACGCGGGCTGTCGGCCAGTGCATTTGCATTAACCCCCAAAGGGTTGAATCCAAGCAATGAAGCGCAATAAGTCAGGCCAGTATCTGATGCTGTAGCAAATAAACCCCGGCCCCTGCAAAGTAGCCGACCAGCGCCAGGCCGCTGATCTTCTTCACGTACCAGAAGAAGTGGATCTTCTCCAGGCCCATGGCCGCCACACCGGCTGCCGAGCCAATGATCAGGATCGAGCCGCCGGTGCCGGCGCAATAGGCCAGGAACTGCCACAGGAAATGATCGGCCGGGAATTCCGTCAGGCTGTACATGCCCATCGAGGCGGCGACCAGCGGCACGTTGTCGACGATGGCGCTGACCATGCCGATGATCAGCACGATGACGTCCTGGCGGCCCACCGTTTCGTTCAGCCAGCCGGCCAGCGAGGACAGAATATGCGTGTGCTCCAGCGTCGCCACCGAGAGCAGGATGCCGACGAAAAAGACCAGCGAACTCATGTCGATTTTGCTCAGCGCATGAACCAGCGTCAGATGGTGCTTGAATTCGTCCTCCTTGTGGCGATGCACGAGATCGCCGACCAGCCACAGGATGCCGAGCCCGAACAGGATGCCCATGAAGGGCGGCAGATGGGTAATCGTCTTGAAGGCCGGCACGGCAACCAGAATGCCGATGCCGAGGCAGAACATCAGGTTGCGTTCGAACTCGCTGGTCTTAATGCCATTTTCGCCCGCCGCAATGACCGGCGATTCCACCGGCTTGCCGCGCAGCACGTAAGCGGTGATAGCCAGCGGAATGACCATGCTGACCAGCGCCGGCAGGATGACCGACTTGATGATGGCCAGCGCCGTGATCTGGCCGCCGATCCACAGCATCGTCGTCGTCACGTCGCCAATCGGCGACCACGCCCCGCCCGAGTTGGCGGCAATAACGATGATGCCGGCGAAGAACAGGCGGTCATCGTGCTTGGCCAGCAGCTTGCGCATCAGCGAAATCATCACGATGGTCGTCGTCAGGTTGTCGAGTACCGAACTGAGGAAGAAGGTCACGAAGCCGACCAGCCACATCAGCGTCGACAGCTTGGTCGTCCGGATGCGCTGGGTGATCACCTCGAAGCCGTTGTGCGCATCGACCACCTCGACGATGGCCATCGCCCCCATCAGGAAGAACACGATCTGCGCCGTGCCCATCAGCGATTCGCCCAGTTGCTCGCTGACCAGATGGTGATCGCCGGTGGCCAGCGCGTAGATGGTCCACAACAGCCCGGCCCCGACCAGCGCCGAAGCGGACTTGTTGATCTTGAGCGGATGCTCCAGCGCAATCGCGGCATACGCGACGATGAATACGACAACCAGTGCAGTCAGCATGTCAGGGCCTTCAGGAAAAGCGGGCAAAAGAAGCGACGACAATAGCGCAGGCAAACCGTAAAATAAATTGGATTAAATTCGTTCAATTCATCGAGAAACTCGACGCATGATGAACCACAAGCACCTCTTCTATTTCTGGAAGGTGGCCAAGGCCGGCAGCGTCACCCGCGCCGCTGAAGCCATCGCCATCACGCCGCAAACCCTGAGCGGCCAGATCGGCCTGCTTGAAGAAAGCCTGGGCACCGAGCTCTTCGCCAAACAGGGGCGCTCGCTGGTCCTCACCGAAGCCGGCAAGCTCGCCCTCGACTACGCCGACGAACTCTTCGCCCTGAGCGCCGAGCTGGAAGTGATGATCAAACACCACCCCAGGGGCCGGCCCACGGAATTCCGCGTCGGCGTCTCCGATGCCGTCCCCAAGTCGCTGGCCTGCCAGCTGCTGCAACCGGCCATCGGCGGCGAACAGCCAACCCGCATCGTCTGCCGCGAATGGCAGCTCGACCGCCTGCTCGGCCAGCTTGCCGTGCACCAGCTCGACCTCGTCATCTCCGACGCCCCCATCCCGGCCTCCTACAGCGTGCGCGCCTACAACCACCGCCTGCTCGAATCCGGCCTCAGCTTCCTCGCCGCCCCAGCGCTGCTCGCCGACCACCTGCCACCCTTCCCCGACTGCCTCAACGCCCTGCCGCTGCTGCTGCCCGGCGAAGACTCCGCCATCCGCAGCAGCCTGGAACCGTGGTTCGAACGCAAACGCCTGCGCGCCCGCATCGTCGGCGAATTTGACGACACCGCCCTGATGGCCGCCTTCGCCCGCGCCGGCACCGGCGCCTTCCCGGTGCCCACCATCGTCGAAGAAGAATTCACCGCCGACGGCAGCCTGACGGTGATCGGCTGCACCCGCGAAGTCACCGCCAACTACTACGCCATCTCCGTCGAACGCCGCCTGACCCACCCCTGCGTGCTGGCGATTACGCAATCGGCGCTGCGGATGAGCCAAATCCTAGGAGGCGAAGGGGACAAAAGATCAGTCTGATTCCGGGGCTGTAGATTTGAAATTTTGGTGCTTTTTAGTGTTGTCCGTAGAAATGGTGAGAATTGGTTTCAGGCAAATGCGGTAAGGGGAAGACGTTCGGGAGTTCCTGCAACTCGACTGGCGCAGCAATCCACGAATTGCAGATTGCGCCCGCCATGGGTTGCAACCTAGACCTCTGTATATCTACAAAACGCTTGGCGATTCAGTTTTTGCCCTTTTTCGGCAAGGTATAGGCTCTATCAATGGCTTTCCAAACCTGCTCAAGCAAGGCCAGCGTCTCTGGTGAGTTTTGTCCAGGGCGAGTTGCGTAAAGAGCGATGACCAGATGTTTGTCAAAATCGATGTACAGACTTGTCCCATGGGCTCCGATCAAAGCCACACGATTGCGTGCCCCGCCCAAGTGCACAAAACCGTAGCGCCGCTCACTACCCTTTGAAAGCCCCTCGATTGCCGACGAACGCACCCCCGTGGAGGCGACCAGAGTCTCGATAAACCAGCCAGGAATTTTGGCGCGGCTACGACTGCTGCGAGCCTCGACAAGCAGTTGTCCCAGTTTCGAAAAATCCCTTAAGGACAAACCCAGTCCAGATGCCAATTCGACACCCAGCGAGTCACTGGCCCAACGTATGTCGTGCTCTGTGTGAATACGGCTCAACAACTGCTTGCAGAATAGCTGGGAGAGTGCCATTGCATTGCTCTCTGCCAATGCCCAGGCTAATAAATCGTCATCCGGTGAGCCAGCGAATACCGGCGCCTCCTGCTCGCTCAAGGATCTGTCCCATCGTCCCGGGTAAGATAGCCAGGCGCGAATATTGTTGCTCGTCTGGTTTGTGCTCCAGCCTCCGGCTTGGCGCCAGGCGTCAAGTTCCTCCGGTGTCCAGGCGAGATGTTCCTCGTTTTCCAGCAAACGTTGTATCGATACTTTACGCAGGCCGGTTGAAGCGGACATGCCGGGGAGGTAGCGAATGACGGACTTGTCGGCGGATAACTTGCCCTGGCTGATGCTCATTGCGCCAAGCAAGTTGAGAAAAGGACGGGTTGCATCGCCCAGGAGCCTGGGCTTGTCCGGGGTCAGACCATTGCGATAGCGCTCTGCCACGACACGACCATCGCGCAGAACAACGAGACCGTCTGCGTAGAGACGACTATCGAGTAGAAATCCGAGGTTGCGACGACTGTCATCAAGGGGGTCCACAGCCTGGAAATCATCGACTGAGCCCAGCTTCGCTGGCTCAAGTTGACGTTCGCCAGAAGGAGGCAGGCGCCAGGTGGGCATGAATACTTCACCAGCTTGCAAACTTACGCGCTGGTTTTCAATGGCCAACCAGTTGCTTTTGTCGATCCAGGCCCCCATTTTCTGTGGGCCGACCGGCATCTGCTCAAATTGACAGGTCGAGTTCGCCGCCCATGTGCCCGTGGCGATGAACAGTGACAACAAGGCTGCAGGCCACCGGCGGATCATTTTGTTTTCTCCTGAAATTAAACGTTATTGCCCATCAGCCGTTCGCTGGCTTCGCGCACCACATCGTTCAAGTTGCCATGCTGCTTTTCTCGTGCCCGCAGCCAGGCTGCGTCGCCCGTATTTTCGGCGACCGCCTGCTTGAGCGGGCTCAGCCAGTGGGCGCAGTCCAGTTCCCGGGCGTCCTCCGAAACGGCTTCGAGCAAGTCGGCCAGGGTTTGCTTCAGTGGCGTCTGGCATAAGTTGACCGGATCGGAAATCATCGCCTCGAGGCCATAGCGGCAGGCCTGGAATTTGTTGTAACGGGCAACGTGGGCCTGTTTGGCGGTATGCAGCGGCGGACGGGTGCGCAACAGCCAACGGGCAAGGGATTGGGCCAGGGCAGCCAGCGAGGTCGCTTGTTCGATGGTCAGCGGCGTATCGCAGACCCGTATTTCAACGGTGCCGAATTCCGGCTTCGGCCGGACGTCCCAATACAGATCCTTGATTCCCTGGGCGATGCCGCAGGCTTGCAGAAAGGCAAAGTGTTCGGTGAATTCCTGCCAACTGCCCAGCGGCGGGCACTGTCCGCTCAGCGGAAAGGCTGAAACTGCATTGAGTCGGGCCGACTGGTAGAAGCTGTCAACGCCATCGACAAAGGGGGAGGAGGCGGACAAGGCGATGAAGGCCGGCACATAGACGCCGAGCGCCTGGGTCAGCCAGATGGCCTCATCGGCCGAGGTGCAGCCGACATGGACATGCTGGCCGAAAACGGTGAATTGCTTGGCGAGATAACCATAGCGCTGGTAAAGATCGTTGAAGCGGTCGCCGGGACAGATGCGCCGTTCCGGCCAATGATGGAAAGGGTGCGTGCCGCCACCGCAGACGCCGATGTTGTTGCGCTCGCAATGCTGGCGCAGGGTGTCGCGCAGGCCGCCGAGGTCGGCGGCAATGCCGTCGACGGTAGCCTGTGGCTGGGTGCTGATTTCGATCATGCTTTCGGTTATTTCCAGCTTGATCTCGCCGAAACGTTCGTCGTAATCGAGGCTGCCGAGCAGGTCGGTGGCGCCCCGCGTCAGATCGAAATCCCGCTTCGAGACCAGTTGCAGTTCAAGTTCGACGCCGAGGGAAAAAGCGGCGCTGTCCTTGAATTCGCCCAATGCTTTGGTCGTCATGCGATACCTCCTCGATTGCGCTCGCCGCTTTCGCATTCGCCCGACCTGTGCAGTGCCAATCGGCACAGGGCAGGGCCGACCAGTTCCATCATGGCGGCGGCGAACAGGGGCAGGGTCAGGGCCGAACGCCCGACTTCCGGATACAGGCTGGCGATTTCATAGGCCATGAATACGGCCGTGGCCGACAGTGGCTGGATACCCATGCCGACCAGCAGGCGTTTGGGCAAGGGCATGCTGCCGCCCGCCCAGGCCATCGCCCCGGCTTTGGCGGCAGCGCGCACCAGCAGCAGGCCGAGCGCCTGCACGCCGGCCAGCCAGGTAAAGTCCTGCCAGGGCAAGGATGCGCCGACGATGACAAAAAGCACGATGGCAAGTAGCCAATGCCCTTCGGGCAGCGTGGTGTAACGCAAGGTTTGTTGCTGGTCACGCGAAGCGAGCAGAACGCCCATCAGGAAGAGGGTCAAAAAGACCGGGACGGCGAGCATGCGCGCGATGCCGACGGCCAGCAGGGCGCAGGCGATCAACACGAAAACCTGGGCCAGCGAGCCTTTCGGCAGGGTCTTGGCAATGCGTAGCGCCAGCCAGCTGCCGATGCCGCCGACCAGCAAAGCGCCGACGACGACCCACAGCGGATGGACAAGGGCATTCAGCCAGTCTTCGCTCAGTTCGGCGTGAACGATGCCGAGCACGATGGCGAAGGCGACAAAGGAAGCGGCAGAACTGATCGCCGTATGCAGGATGATGCGTTCGGTAACCTGGCCCTGGGCCTTGGCTTCCTCGATAGTCAGCAAGACCACTGCCGGGGCCGAGGCCATGGTCACGGCAGCCGTGGCGGCGGCCCAGGCGGGTGTCAGACCGACCAGCCAAAGGGCAAAAATGAAAATCAAGGCAAACGACAGCGTGATGTCGGCCAGGGTGCTGCGCAACAGTTCCGGATTGCGACGCAGCCAGCTCAGGTCAAGACGCCGCCCGACCTCCATCATCAGCAAACCGAGTGCCGCATCGGCGATCGGTCGCGCCTGTGCCAGGGCCTCGATGCTGATCCAGCTCAGCGCAGATGGACCGAATACGATGCCGGCCAGCACGTAGCCGGTGACCTTGGGCCACCGGGCGTGGGCATGCAGCCATTCGCCGAGGAGCAGGCCGACGACCAGCAACAGGCTGAACAAGGCCAGCGAGTCGATCGTCTCGGGAAAGGGCGGCAGGAAAAACAGGCGCTCAAGCAGGCTTTCCCAAACGGCGCGCAATGGCGAAGTGATCGTCTCGATCATGCCTGGCCCCTTGCTACGGTCAACGGCAAAAAACCGTCGAAAATCACCAACGTCGGCCTCGTGCCGCAGTCAGGAATTCATCAAGAATCGGATTGCAGTTCAGCAAATCCGGGGCGCCCGGCGGGTGAAACTCCGGGTGCCACTGCAGGCCGAGAACATAGGGTTTGCCTTCAAGACGGATCGCTTCGATCAAACCATCTTCGGCGCTGCGCGCTTCGACGCGCAGCCCCTTGCCGAGGGCCTTGATGGCCTGGTGATGAATCGAAATCACCTTGCTGCTGCCCTGCTCGAGATACAGCTTGGCCA
>CAZUKI010000052.1:11895-13716 GCA_964620785.1 uncultured Aestuariivirga sp. | reverse complement strand
GCCGGCCAGAAAGTCTATGGCATCCAGTCCTGGGTGGCCCTGCCAAAGCAGCATGAAGAAACGGCACCGAAGTTTGAGCATGTGGCGGACACGGCGCTGCCGATACTTGAGGATGCGGGCCGCAAGCTGCGCCTCATCGCCGGCTCGCTTTATGGCGCGACATCTCCGGTGCGCACCCATTCCGACCTCTTCTATGCGGACGTGACGCTTGCGCCGGGTGCGCGCTTGCCACTCACTGCCGAGCATGAGGAACGCGGCATCTATATCACGGAAGGCTCACTGACGATTGGCGGCGTCCGCCACGAAGAAGGACGGCTTCTGGTCTTCCGGCCCGGTGACGAGATCACCATTGCCAGCGAGACGGGTGCGCGCTTCATGCTGCTGGGCGGCGAGCCCATGGATGGACCGCGCTATATCTGGTGGAATTTCGTCTCTTCTTCGCGCGACAGGATCGAGGCCGCCAAGGATGACTGGAAGCAGGCGCGTTTCAAGATCGTGCCGGGCGATGAAAAGGAATTCATCCCGCTTCCTGACTAAGGAGCGGACGCTTCAGTTTCCGAGCAGGATGTTGCGCTCTTCGCCCGCTGTGATCGAGAATTTCGCGGCAAGGACTTCGCTGCCTACATAGGCCTCGGCGACGTAGCGTCCCGGCTTCAGGGCGATGTGTTGTTCTGTGCCTTCGAGGTTTGCGATGCTGCCGCCGCCTTGATCTCGCACCTGCCAGGTGACTTTGGCGGCTGGCGTTCCAGCGAAGGAGAGATTGGCGACGCCGCCAAGATGGGTGACTTCGATGCCGCTGATCAGGCCCGGCTTCACGCGGACGTCGGTGATGGCAACCGTGTTACCGGCGCCCAGCCGATTTTCGACGCGGTAGATGCCAGCCCGGACTTTCAGCACTTCACCTGCGACTGCGCTCTGCACGATGAGCTTGCCACGGTCGGGCCCGGACATGGCATAGACGAGCGTGCGGCTTTCCATCTCGCCGGTCGTGATGCCCTTGAGCATGGGCAGGACACGCAGTGCCCCGGCGCCCAGCGCGAAGCTGACATTCAGGCTGTTGCCCTCCAGCAGCGTGAGTTGCTCCCTGAGCACGGCGCTGCCGTAAGTGGCTTCGATGAAATAGAGGCCGGGTGGCAGGGCGTGTGTGGTTTCGGTGGCCGTCTCTTCATAGACAAGCTCGTTCAACTCGTTGCGGATGACCCAGTGTAGATCAGTGGCGAGGTCCGACTGCAGGTCGGCGATGTGGGCCGTGAGGGCAATGGTTTCCTCGCCAGGCTCGACAACGGTGATGGCGACAGCCTGGGTGGCGCCGGGTGCAACCGACGAGACGGTTTCAGGCGAGGCGGGGGCAATCGGGTCTGTCTGGCTTTGCGAAGCAAGCACCGGCAGGATCGATGCGCCGGTCACAAATAGAAACGCCGCCAGGGTGCGCTTGTTCAGCTGCAAACCCTGGCGGCGTGTGGCTGATGGACGGGTGCTGACGTCCATGCAACTAGTCCCCTTGTTCAAACCTCCCCAGCTCTCCGGCCGGTAAGACTAGAAACCACGGCAGGGGCGAACCGGCAACCGCGTGATTAATTGTTGGTTAATCAACCGCGGCAAGTTGTAGCCATTGAACGGGACAGGGCAACTGGCCTATCTCCGAGCCATGACCAGCCTGAACGACCGTTCCTCCCTCCTGGCCTTCCTCAAGAGCCGCAAATCAGCCTCTGCCAAGGCCATGGGCCCGCCCGGGCCGACGCCGGCGCAGGTTGACGAAATGCTGTCGATTGCGGTGCGCGTTCCGGATCACGGCAAGCTGTCGCCCTGGCGCTTCGTGGT
>CAZUKI010000052.1:7512-11795 GCA_964620785.1 uncultured Aestuariivirga sp. | reverse complement strand
GCACAGGCCTTTGGTTTCGATGCCCAGTGGCAGACGGACTGGCTTGCCTATGATGACGGGGCCAAGGCGGCACTTGGCGTGGCCGCGAGCGAGGCCATTGCGGGCCTTGTCTATATCGGCACGACCACGGTGCCCCTTGAAGACAGGCCGCGCCCTGACATTTCCGCGCTGGTCACGCGCTGGGGCGCATGATGGCTATCAAGGGTATTCTCTTCGACAAGGACGGCACGCTCATCGATGCCAATGGCACATGGGTGCCGTTCTACCGGAAGCTGCTTTCGGAGGAATTTGGCATCAGCACGCAGGAAGCAGAAGCGCTGATGGTCAAGGCCGGCTATGATGCCGCAGGCGAGCGCTTTTTGCCGGGTTCGACGCTGGCCAGCGGAACCACGCAGCAACTTGCGGAAATCTGGTGGCCCGATGCCAGCCCGGCACAGCAGAAGGAAATCGGTGAGCGCCTGGACCGGCAGTATGCGCCGATGGCGCGACTGTTCCTCAAGCCGCTCCTCGACCTTACGCCGCTGTTGCAGGAATTGCGCCGCCAGGGCCTCGCCCTTGGTGTCGGCACAAATGACAGCGAGATTTCGGCGCGCGGCCATATCGAGGCGCTGGGGGTCAATAGCCTGTTCGATGTGATCATCGGTGCTGACAGCGTTCCCACGGCGAAACCCTCTGGCGACATGGTGCGGCTGTTTGCCGGGCGCACCGGGCTCTCCTGCAATGAGGTCGCCATGGTGGGCGACAACTCCCATGACATGGAAGAGGCGCACAATGGCGGTGCGGGCCTGGCAGTCGCCGTGCTGACGGGGAATTCCGGGCGCGAGCACATGGAGCACCTTGCCGACCATGTCCTCGATAGCGTCGAAGCATTGCCCAGGCTGCTGCGCTCGCTGTGAGCAGGGGCAGGCCGGCCCGCGCTGGCGATTCCAACTGAGTCCACCAGACGGTCGTGGAGTCAGGCAAAATCCCACAATTTCGCCATTGTTGATAAATCTGTGGACGAATCAAATTCATCGTTCATATTCAATTATTTACCTATGCCGCATGGGCTGTGCACAGGCTGTTTAACGTCTCATTAACCATGCGGGCGCAGGAGTCGCCGCAGTGGATCGAAGTGCATTCAATTGAAGGACGACGATGGTGAGTTGCCTGCTGATCGAGAAGGACGAAGCGCAGCGCCAGCAACTGGAAGCGATGCTGGAAACCCTCGGCATGGACTGCACCAGTGTGGCGCGTGCCGATGAAGGCCTTGTCGTGCTGCAGGAGCTTCGCCCCGACGTCGTGGTCATGGAGGCGACCGAGGCCCAGAGCGTGCGGCCGTTCCTCAGGCTGGTGCGTCACGCCGAGCCGGCACGGCGTGCGCCAGTGCTGCTGATCTACAGCAGGCAGGCCAGCATGGAGATGATCAGCGAGTCGATCCTCAGCGGCGTGGCCGAATTCCTGGTGCTGCCCTTCGACCGCGAGCTTCTCAGCTTCAAGCTGAAGCAGCAGGGCGTGCTGCCGCCAAAAGCCGCTTGACCACCTTACAAATCATTAAGCCGCGTGGTGAACGGTTTGTTAAGCGATGAGCCATAGCCTGACCACATTCGCAAGATGGGTGTAGTGATGCGTTTGGAGTCTTCAACAGGTCTGGATGTCAGCATATTCGAGGCGGTTCTCGCCTGCGGACAGGTCGAGGCGCGCATTTCACTGGTGCGCCAGTTGGCCGGGTTGCTCGCGGACGAAAACGCTGCCGCGAACGAGAAGGAGCAGATCATCCCGATCCTGGTCAAGGCAACCGCCGATGGTGACATCGCGGTGCGCAAGACGCTGGCTGATGTCCTTGCCACGGTTGACAACCTTAATGCCGACCTGCTTTTCGCGGTCGTTGCCGATGAGGACGAAATTGCCGTGCCTTTCCTGTCGGCCCTCAGGTCGCTGTCCGGCTGGCACATGCTCACCATCCTGCGTGTCGGCGACGAGGCGCGGCAGAGTGCAATTGCCGGGCGCCCGGATCTTTCAGCGGAAACCCGTGCCTATATCGTCAAGTCAGGCAGCATCGCTGCCGTGCTGGCCTTCCTCGCAAATCCCACAGTGCAACCCAGTGCCGCCGACCTGCGCGCCATCTATGCCCGGCTTGGCCAGGCTGAACAGGTGGTCGAGTGCCTGCTGGCGCTGGCGCACCTGCCGCCCGACATCCGCCTGCGGCAGGCCAAGAAGACGGCGATCCGCATGCGCCAGATGATGGCGGAACGCGGCTGGCTCGGTGCCAATGACGCCGCCGACATTGTCTCGGATGCCGAAGAGGTGGCCGTGCTCCAGGTCGTCTCTGAGGCCAATGCGCAGGAACAACTGGAGGCTGTGAGTTACCTTGCGCAAAACAACATGCTGACACCTTCGCTGGTGATGCGGGCATCCTGTCTCGGCGATATCAAGGCGCTGGCGGGCCTGCTCTCGCATCTCACCGGACAGACAGCACCGCGCATCATCGATTTCATTCTTGGCCGCGGTGGCTCGGGCATCCGTTCGCTGCTCGGCCGTTCAGGGTTGCCTGGCGCTTGCCACGGCCTGATCATCGCAGCCGCCGACGCAGCCTGCGAGTTCCGCAGCCTCGAGATCGCTCCGGACGCTGAGACTTTCGGACGGCGCCTCCTCGAAATCCTCATGATGCAGGCCGGAGCCATGCCGCTTCAGCAGCAGGCGCGGCAGATCGAGTTCGTCGGCCGTTTCGCGGAGGCCAAGGTGCGCAAGATCGCACGGCAGATCAAGGTCGACATGTTGCGGGCCGCCTGAGCGCCACTGCAACTTTCTCCGGCTAGAATTTGAACTGTTCGTTGAGGACGCGCTCAGCAAGACTGTGGCCGGGATCGAACAGCAGCTTGACGGCCTGGCTTTCGTCCTCGGCCACCTCCACGATGCGGACGTTGCGCACTTCGAGATGATCAGCGACAGCAGCAACGGGACGCTTTTCTGATTCAGTGATCGTGAAGGAGATCCTGGCGTTGTGGGGCACGATGGCGCCGCGCCAGCGCCGCGGGCGGAAGGCCGAGATCGGCGTCAGGGCGAGGAGCGGTGAACCAATGGGCAGGATGGGCCCATGCGCCGAGAGATTGTACGCCGTGCTGCCAACCGGCGTTGCGACAAGAAGCCCGTCGCAGATCAATTCTTCAAGCCGGGCCTTGCCGTCAATTGTGATGGCGATCTTGGCCGCCTGGTGCCGCTGCCTCAGCAGTGAAACTTCATTGAAGGCGATGGCTGTCTGCTGCTTTCCATCGGCGGTGGTTGCCACCATCTTCAGCGGATGGACGCTGGTCAGTTCGGCATCGCGCAGGCGTTCGCGCAGGTCCTTCTCCGAGAAGTCGTTCATCAGGAAGCCGACGGTGCCGCGGTTCATGCCATAGACCGGAATGCCGGTTGAAATCATCCGGTGCATGGTTTGCAGCATGTGGCCGTCGCCGCCCAAGGCCACCACGGCGTCAGCAGATTCGACAGGGGCGTTGCCATAGGCCTTTGCGAGGCGCGAAGCGGCCCTCCTTGCGGCAGCAGAGTCCGAGGCCAGGAAAGCGATCTTCTTGAATGTCATGGGACGGCTGGCGCGTTGACAGGGCTGGGATTTAGGGTCATTGACGGGCAGGATAACATTCATTCTCCCGTCCGCCAAACGAGCTTCTTAACCATGCGCCACCTGGTTTTCTGCAACACCTGCCGCTTTCCGGACGGCCGCAAGACGGACGACGAAGGCCGCACCGGCGGGCAGGTGATGATCGATGCCATGCGCAAGGTGATTGCCGACAAGGGCCGTGATGACGTCACCGTTGTCGAGCAGGCCTGCCTGTGGAACTGCACGCAGAGTTGCAGCGTGGCGATCCGCGACAGCGAACGCTTTTCCTACATCACGGGCCGCCATGTTCCGAGCGTGGAGCAGGCAGAGGCCATCCTCGCCTGGTATGACCTTCATGGCGCCACGGAAAGCGGTGAAGTTCCGTTCCGGCAATGGCCCGATGCCATGCGCGGGCATTTCGTGGCACGCATTCCTCCGGTGCGGACATGAGCATCACCCTTGTGCTGGGCGGGGCACGTTCCGGCAAGTCGCGCTTTGCGGAAAGCCTTGGGCGGGGCGAGTGCCACTACATCGCAACGGCCGAGGCCCATGACGACGAGATGCAGGAACGCATCGACCTGCACAAGACGCGGCGCGGCGGCAGTTGGACTACGCATGAGGAAACCCGTGAGATTGCCGCACTCATCACCTCGCTCAGCAGGCCGCAGCGCTTCGTGCTGGTGGATTGCCTGACACTGTGGCT
>CAZUKI010000052.1:0-7412 GCA_964620785.1 uncultured Aestuariivirga sp. | reverse complement strand
CAACGGCCATGAGGGCCAGCATCAGCGTCAGGCTGCGGCTGTAGAGCCGCAATCCGGCGGTGATGTCCTGGCGGCGCAACGTCTCGCGGCCATCGCCCAGCCAGGGCAGGTCCACGCTTTCGCCGTCATAGTCGCGCGGCCCGCCGAAGCGCAGGCCGAGGGCGCCCGCCATGGCGGCTTCCGGCCAGCCGGCATTGGGCGAACGGTGCTTGCCGGCATCGCGCCATGCCGCGGCAAGCGCTGCACTTGCTGCCGCGTGGCTTTCGATGCGCGCTGCGCCCGCAAAGAGCAGCGCGGTGAGGCGGGCAGGGACGAGATTCATGAGATCATCGAGGCGCGCCGCGGCGAAACCGAAATGAAGATGCCGCTCCGACTTGTGGCCGATCATGGAATCGGCGGTGTTCACGGCCTTATAGGCCACGAGCCCCGGCAGGCCGAGCAACAGATACCAGAAGAGCGGGGCAACAACGCCATCGGCGGCATTCTCGGCGAGGCTTTCAAGTGCGGCGCGGGACACACCGCTTTCATCCAAGGCTTCGGGGTTGCGACCGACAATCTTCGCGACGGCGGCACGGCCCGCAGCCAGCGATGACGACAGGGCGCGTTCGACTGCGCGAACATGATCGTAGAGAGATTTCTGGGCGATGAAGGCGGTGGCCACAATCGCCTCGATCACAGCGCCACCTGTCACTCCTGCAAACAGGCGCGTGACGAACCAGGCAGGGATGATGGCCGCGACTAGCAGCAGGGCAAGGGCTGCGGCACCGCGCAGGCGCCCCGCCGCTTCTTCCTGCGGAGCGGTGTTGAGCGTGGCATCGAGCCATTGGATAAACCGGCCAAGCCATTCGACGGGATGGCCAACCAGCCGCTGCAGCACATCGGGGTAACCGAAGAGACGTTCGAGTGCCGTAGCGAGCAGGGCCTTCCAGAGAATGTCCATCGGCTAGCCCTTGCCCGGCCGGCTGGCGATGGCGAGGAGCTTTTCCACATCAAGATGTCTTGCAAGATGCGCGGCGAGGTCATCGAGCGTGGCGTCGATGAGTTGTTCATAGCCATAGGATTGCGCTGGAGCACCGAGCGAGGAAAGCAGTGCAGTGCGGAAGGCATCGGAGGCGAAGCAGCCGTGGAGATAGGTGCCCATGACACGGCCAGTGGCACTGACGGCACCATCCGGTCCTGACGGCGTCATGGCGAATGGCCTTTCGCAATCCGGTCCTGCTGTTTCCCCAAGGTGGATCTCATAGGCGGTGATCGCTGCCCCGGTTGCTGCATGGCTGGCGCTGACCTGCCGGACGGTCTTTGCTGGGGCGAGCGTTGTCTCGACCTGGAGATGGCCGAGGCCGGGAAATGAGCCGGGCTTGCCTTCGAGACCGGCGGGGTCGTGAACCTGGGTGCCGAGCATCTGGTAGCCGCCACAGAGGCCAAGCACATGACCGCCGCGGCGGACATGGGCGGCAAGGTCGATGTCCCAGCCCTGGGCGCGGAGATAGGCGAGATCGGACACTGTCGACTTGCTGCCGGGGATGATGGCGAGGGCGCAGTCACCGGGCAGGGCTTCACCTTCGCCGATGAAGCTCACCCGCACGCCGGGGGTCAGGCGCAAGGGGTCGATGTCGTCGAAATTGGCGATGCGTGGCAGGCGGAGGACGCAGACATGGATGCCAGCCTTCGGGCTGCCATCTCTCAGGTTCCCCTCAAGGGCAAGGGCATCCTCGGCCGGAAGCCGCGCAGCGCCGGGGAAATGCGGCAGGATGCCAAGGCAGGGCCAGCCGGTGGCCCGGGAAATCGCTGCCTGTCCCTCAGAGAACAGGCGAGGATCACCGTGTAACTTGTTGATAATGAATCCCTTCAGCCGGTCACGGTCAGCATCCGCCATGACAGCATGGGTGCCGATGAGCGAGGCGATGACGCCGCCTCGGTGAATGTCACCGATGAGGACGGCGGGGATATCTGCTGCGGTGGCAAAGCCCATGTTGGCGAGATCGCCATCACGCAGGTTGGTTTCGGCGGGGCTTCCCGCACCTTCCACGAGGATCAGGTCATGGGCGGCGGCGAGCCTGTGGAAGCTTTCGAGGATGGCAGGCAGGTATTTCTGCCGCTCGGCGAAATAGGCGCGGGCCGAAAGGGTGGCGTGGCGCTGGCCCTGGACGATCACCTGCGCCCCGGTTTCGCTTTCAGGCTTGAGCAGCACCGGGTTCATGTCAACGCTGGCGGCCAGGCGGGCGGCGCGGGCCTGCAGGGCCTGGGCACGGCCGATTTCGCCTCCCTCAACGGCGGCGGCATTGTTCGACATGTTTTGCGGCTTGAAGGGGGCAACGCTCACGCCCCGGTTGGCGAGGAGGCGACAGAGGCCCGCCACGACCAGAGACTTGCCGACATCGGAGCCGGTCCCCATGAACATGATGGCGCGGGCGGTCATGGTTGCGCTGGCGCCACACTGATGACATGGGCAAAGGAGCCCATGACCTTGCCCCGGCGAAGGCCCATGGCCGGAAGTTCACTCCCGGCGGCCGTTGCCGCCTCAAAAAGGCGCTCGCCGCTGCCTTCCCGCAGGATCGAGGCATAGTGGAATTCATGGCCGCGCAGGGGTGTGGACCATGGAGCGGTGAAAATGGGCTTCAGCTGGCGGTAGCCGAGATGGAGCCTGCGCTCCTTGAAGCTGGTTTCGAGGGGGAGAAGCCCAGCCATGCGGTGCGCGGTGCCGCTGGCATCCGTGAGGCTGTCGCCGAGCACCATGTAGCCGCCGCATTCACCATAAATGAGGCCGCCGTGACGGCGGAGGCCGTCGAGAAAGCGGTGGTTGCCCGCGAGTTTTCCGGCATGAAGTTCGGGATAGCCACCGGGCAGGAAGACGGCGCCTGCGGCCGGGTCAGGCGCTTCGTCCGCCAGCGGGGAAAAGAACGAGAGGCTTGCCCCCTGGCGCTGCCAGTTGTCGAGCAGGTGAGGGTAGGAAAAGGCGAAAGCAACGTCTCGGGCCACGGCCATGTTCTGGGCCAGGGGCGGCAGCATTCCGGACGTATTCGTGCCGCGATTCGAGGGCGGCCGCGCCAATTCCAAAAGCTTGTCAAGGTTTGTTTCACGTGCAACTCCTGACGCAGCACTTTCAAGAGTCATTTCAAGGGTTTGATTCTCAAGAGCTTGCACCAGTCCGAGGTGCCGTGACGGCAGGGCCAGTGAGTCAACCTGCCGCAGTTCTCCCACAATGGGCACGGCAAGCGGGGCAAGTGCCGCCCGCAGAAGCTCGCCGTGGCGGTCGCTCTTCACGCGGTTCAGGAACAGCCCGGCAATGGCCACATCCGGCCTGAACGAGGCAAATCCCCGGACAAGGGCGGCGACCGATTGGGCCTGATGGGCCACGTCAACCACCAGCAGGACCGGGATGCCGAGGGCTGCGGCGAGATCGGCGGTCGATCCTTCGGCGCCGTCCGGGCCGTCGAACAGCCCCATGACACCCTCGATGAGGGCGAGGTCGGCATCGCTGCCGTAATGGCCAAGAAGCGCCGCGCACAGGTCCGGCCCCATGGCCCAGAAATCGAGATTGATGCAGGCCCGGCCACTGGCGGCGGCGTGGAACTGCGGGTCGATGTAGTCGGGCCCGACCTTGAAGGGGGCCGTGGCAATGCCCCGGTTCCTCAGGGCCCGCAGCAGGCCAAGGGTGACAAGCGTCTTGCCACTGCCGGAATGGGGTGCGGCAACAATCAGTGCCTTAGCCAATCGGGTTCTCCCGCAGCGCAGGTCCGTACCAGTCGAGGAGGGTGCGCCATTGCGAGGCCTTGCCGACCACGACGATGGCCGGCGTCGGCACGGTATTGTCCGCCACGAAGGTCCCGGCCTCGGCCAATGTCGTGACCTGCACCTGCTGGTGCGGCAGCGAAGCATTGCTGACGATGGCCACGGGCTCATCGGGGCTGCGCCCGGCGGCCAGCAGTGTCGCGGCAATCTCGCCGAGATTTTTGACGGCCATGTACATTACCAGCACGGGCGCTGCGGTGGCGATCGCCTGCCAGTTCACGTTGGCGGGCATCTTGCCGCTGGCATCGTGCCCGGTGAGAAAGATGACGGCATGGTTGGTATCACGATGCGTCGAGGGAATGCCGGCATAGGCGAGCCCACCCACTCCGGCGGTGATGCCGGGGACAATGCGGAAGGGAATGCCAGCCTTGGCAAGGGTCTGGCTCTCCTCGCCGCCACGGCCAAACATGAAGGGATCACCGCCCTTGAGGCGCAGCACGCGCTTGCCCGCCTTCGCCAGTTCGATGAGGCGGATGGAAATGTCTGCCTGGACGGGCGAGGGCTTGCCACCGCGCTTGCCCGCATATTCGGTTGCAGCGCCTGGCCTTACCCAGCGCAGGATGTCGGCGTTGACCAGCGCATCATAGACGACGACATCGCAGGTCTGCATGGCGTGATAACAGAGCAGTGACATGAGGCCCGGCGCGCCGGGCCCGGCGCCGACCAGCCACACCCAGCCCAGTTCAAAAACCGGGAAGGGCTCGGCATCAAGGCGGGCAAAGCCCGTTGCGTCCGCGCCCGCCTGTTGGGCCTTGGTGTCTGTCGTTCCAGCGCTCTTGTCCTGCGCGGATTTGGTTGGCGTTCCGTCCATGCCTCCTTATACCGTGCAGGCATGAGGCAGGAGAAGCCAGAACAGGCACTGCGGCGTGGCTGGACGACAGGCGCCTGCGCCACGGCGGCCACCAAGGCGGCATTGACCGCGCTTCTCACGGGGGCGTTTCCCGACCCCGTCGAAATCACCCTTCCGAAGGGCCAGAAAGTTTCCTTTGCGCTGGCCCTTGAGGAGCACGGAGAGGGCTGGGCAAGGGCCGGGATCATCAAGGATGCGGGCGATGACCCGGACGTCACACATGGTGCAATGCTCATTTCGCGCGTGAGGCTTTTGCCGCAAGCAGTTGTTTTCAAAGCAGGCCAAGGTGTTGGAACGGTGACGAAGCCGGGCCTGCCCATCGCGGTCGGTGAGGCTGCCATCAATCCGGTGCCGCGGCGCATGATGGAAGAGGTGGCGAAGGAACTCGCGACGGGGGCGGAAATCGAAATCTCCATTCCGGGCGGCGAGGCCCTTGCCGAAAAGACCTGGAACCCGCGTCTCGGCATCGTCGGCGGGCTTTCGGTTCTTGGCACGACGGGCATCGTCAATCCCTTTTCGTGCTCGGCCTGGATCGCCTCCATTCACCGGGGCATCGACGTGGCGCGGGCCATCGGCCTTACCCATGTGGCGGGCTGCACCGGTTCCACGTCCGAAGATGCCGTGCGGGCGCATTTCAAGCTGCCGCTGGAGGCGATGCTCGACATGGGCGACTTCGCTGGCGGGCTGCTCAAATATCTGCGGCTTCATCCTGTGCCGCGCGTCACCATCGGCGGCGGCTTCGGAAAGATCGCCAAGCTGGCGCAAGGTGCAATGGACCTGCATTCGGGGCGTTCGCAGGTTGACTTCGCCTGGCTGGCGCAACGCTGTCCCGAAGACATGCGCCCGCGTGTGCTAGCTGCAAATACCGCACAGGAAGTGCTGGAGATCGCAGGCGCAGGGCTTGCACAACAGGTTGCACGGGAAGCGCGCGACCATGTGACGGCCTTTCTTGGCGAGGTGTCGCAGGCCGACGTCATCATCGTTGGCCGCGATGGAACGATCATCGCCCATGCCTGAACGCATCCTCATCCTCGGCGGAACAACCGGCGCACGCGAAGTTGCCGATGCCTTGGTGGAGCGTGGCCATCATGTCATCACTTCGCTTGCTGGCGTCACGCATGAGCCGAAGCTGCCCGCGGGACTTGTGCGGCGTGGTGGCTTTGGTGGCGAGGCGGGGCTTGCGGCGTACATCAGCGCCGAAGGGATCAGCATCGTCATCGATGCGACACACCCGTTTGCAACACAGATATCGATGCACGCCCATAGCGTGGCGGCAGGCGCTGGCGCGCGGCTCTTGCGCCTTGAGCGCGCAGCCTGGACGAAGCCGCAGGACGGTGATTGGCGAAGTGTGCAAAGTCTTGCCGATGGACTGTCCGGACTCGCGTCGGGTGCACGCGTGTTGGTGACGACTGGGCGCCGGAACCTCGACGTGCTGGCGACAAGGCCCGATCTTGGCGGCGTAGTGCGAATGATTGAGCCACCATCAGGGCCGTTGCCATCCGGCTGGACCTTGCTGCTGGAACGGCCACCCCATGATCTTGCCCATGAAATGGAACTGATGCGCGTCCATGCCTTCACGCATCTTGTCACCAAGAATTCCGGCGGGGCCGCGACACATGCCAAGATTGCGGCGGCAAATGCCAGCGGAGCCGAGGTCCTGATGATCGAGCGCCCCGAGAAGCCGCCGTGCCCGACATTTTCATCGGTTGCCATGCTCATAGCTGCAGTTGGCAGGCGGTGATCGGCGGGCTAAGGTCTGCATCCCACACGCGCCAAAAGGAATTCCGATGCACCGCCTGCTTTCTGCTGTCGTCTCACTTCTTGCCCTTGTCACCATTTCAGCCGTGCAGGGACCTGCGCAGGCGGCAACGCTTGATGACGTGAAGGCGCGCGGCGTCCTGAAGTGCGGCGTGAACACCGGGCTTCTGGGCTTTGCCGAGAAGGGCGCTGATGGCGCGTGGTCAGGGTTCGACGTGGACTTCTGCAAGGCGGTTGCCGCCGCGGTGCTGGGCGATGGTGGCAAGGTCGAATATGTCGGCCTTTCCGCCCAGGACCGCTTCGAGCAACTGAAAGCCGGAGCCGTTGACGTTCTCGCCCGCAACACGACCTGGACCCTGGAGCGCGAAACCAAGTGGCCGCTGCGTTTCGTCGGCATCAACTACCATGACGGGCAGGGCTTCATGGTGGCGAAGCTTTCTGGCGTCACCTCCGTCTTCAACATGAGCCAGGCCTCGATCTGCTTTGTCTCGGGCACCACGACGCAGGCCAATGTCGATGACTTCTTCAAGGAGCGTTCGATGGCCTATGCGGCCAAGGTGTTCAGCAAGGCTGAGGACGCCATTGCGGCCTATGACCGCAATGAATGTGATGCCTATACTGCTGACCAGTCGCAGCTCTATTCGATCCGCATGAAGCTCGCCCATCCGGAAGAGCACATCGTACTGCCGGAGGTGATCTCCAAGGAGCCCTTGGGGCCGGCAATCCATGCCGGTGATGAGCAGTGGTTCAACATCGTGCGCTGGACACTCTTTGCCCTCATCAACGCCGATGAGCTTGGCGTGCGCGGCGCCAATGTCGCCGACGAGAAGGCCAACAGCAAGCGGGCCGATGTGCGCCGCCTGTTGGGTGCCGAGGGCACCTTCGGGACCGATCTCGGACTCGACAATGATTGGGCCAGCCGCGCCATTGCCGCCAGTGGCAACTATGGCGAAATCTTTGAGCGCAATCTCGGCAAGGACTCGAAACTTCAGATCGAGCGCGGCCTCAACAA
>CAZUKI010000051.1:0-13944 GCA_964620785.1 uncultured Aestuariivirga sp. | reverse complement strand
CTAGCTCATGGCCTCGCATCCTGAAGAAAATCGGAGGGCTGTTCCCGTCCGGGCTTCAAGCCTGTTGCAACGGTCGTGAAAGGAAGTGGGTATCCGGCCTGAAGCCGTTTCGAAAACGCAGCGGTTTTGGCCCGCAAAGCTCGCTCTGGCAGTGCCACTGTCGGCGGCGCTCCAGGCCGGTTTCCCGGCAGTCCGCCTGTCGTGGATGCTGTACGTCATTCCGTGCCTGGGTCGTAATGCCCCGGGGGCTCGCTTCCGGCTCCCGGAAGGTGGTGGCGTGTTGTTCCAACCACCCTGCAGGCGCTGCACATGAACCAGGCAAGATCGGCACACTGTCGACATTGGCCCTCCGTTCTGGTTCATCACGGCGGCATATATTCCTAGAATGTGGCAACAGTTGGGCGCTGAGATAATTATCCTACATCAACCCGAAACCCGCTCCGGCAGCACACGCGCCGCCGCCGACTAATTCAAGACGCGGGCGAAGTTACCCCTGCCCCACTTCCTTCAGGAACGACGCGGCGCCGGACCTTGCAAGGTCCGTGTCCGTCGGCCCTGCCAGGAACTCGAAGCCGAGTTTGTGATAGGCCTTGATGCCATCGACGGTGCCGGCGAAGGCACCTGCCACGAGGTTGTGCGCCTTGCAGGCCGCCGCAACCTTCTTCATCGCCTCGAGTGTCGCAGCGCCCAGCCGGTCGATCTTGGCGCCGTTGGACAGCGCGATCGACAGGTCGGACGGCCCCACAAACAAGCCGTCGAGTCCCTTCACGGCGGCAATCTTGTCCACGAGGTCGAGCGCCTCCTGGGTTTCGATCATCGCCAGCACCAGCGTCTGCGAATTCGATTCCTTGAGATACTCACCAGCCGAAACGCCTGCGGCCTGCAGCATGGTGTAGCCACCCCAGCTGCGCTGGCCGACCGGCGGATACTTCGCGGCCTTGACCAGCGCCTCGACCTGCGCCACCGAATTGGTCATCGGCGCAATGACGGCGGCAGCGCCCATGTCGAAGGCAAAGCCGACGAGCCCCGGATCGTTCCACAGGATGCGCAGCACGGTGGGCACGCCCACCATGTTGATGGCCGACACCATCCTGGCGGCCTCGCCCGTATCAATGGTCGAGTGCTGCAGGTCGAGCGCCACGGCATCAAAACCGAGGCGGGCAACCTGCGCGGCCTGTGCCGCGCCGGGCATGCCCATCCACGGGAAGATCAGTGGCCGGCCTGCGGCCCGGCACTCGGCGAGTTTCTTGCGGATCGAAAACGAGGCTCCTGACACGATCAGGCGCCCTTGATCTGGGCGATGGCTTCACCCATCAGTTCATCCATGGTCCGGCGGACCTGATGCTCCGACTGGTCAACATTCTTGGCCTTGAAATCGGCCATCACCTTGCGCACCACGTCATCATCGCCCGCTTCCTCGAAGTCCGCTGCGACAACGTCCTTGGCATAGGATTCGGCGGCCGCACCCGACAGCCCCAGCTTCTCCGCGGCCCACTGCCCGAGAAGCTTGTTCCGGCGCGCCGTGGCCTTGAAACGAAGCTCTTCATCATGGGCAAACTTCTTTTCGAAGCCCTCTTGGCGCTTGTCGAACGTGGTCATGAAAAACTCCCTATGATTCAGGTCACTTAATGCCACTTCAAATAAGCGGCAGGAACCCCCAAATCAACCATAGAAGCACAGGCAAAAAGCCACCGGCCAGCAACCATTGTGCATCGCAGCAAGTTGGACTATACGCAGCCCCAGTTTTCCACCCATGAGAGATTCTAGTCAGTTTGAGGGCAGGCCCCGTGCTAGGGTCTGCCAGAGGCAAGGCGTCCATTGAGGATACACCATATGAACAAGCGCACCCGCATCTACGAGGGCAAGGCCAAGATCCTGTACGAGGGTCCTGAGCCGAACACCGTCGTGGTGCATTTCAAGGACGACGCCACTGCATTCAATGCCGAAAAGAAGGCGGTGATCGACGGCAAGGGCGTTCTCAACCAGCGCATTTCCGAGTTCCTGTTCAACAAGATCAATGACATGGGCCTTCCCACCCATTTCATCCGCTCGCTCAACATGCGCGAGCAGCTGGTCCGCGCCGTCGAGATCATTCCCCTTGAAGTGGTGGTCCGCAACGTTGCGGCAGGCTCGCTTTCCAAGCGCCTCGGCATCGAGGAAGGCACCGCCCTGCCCCGCTCGATCATCGAACTCTACTACAAGGACGACAAGCTCGGCGACCCGATGGTGACGGAAGAACACGTCACGGCCTTCGGCTGGGCCACGCCCCAAGAGATGGATGACATCGTCCACATGGCGGTGCGCATCAATGATTTCCTCTCCGGCCTTTTCCTCGGCATCGGCATCCGCCTCGTCGATTTCAAGCTCGAGTTCGGCAGATATTACGAAAATGACATGATGCGCGTGGTGCTGGCCGACGAGATCAGCCCCGACAACTGCCGCCTGTGGGACATTGTCACCAAGGACAAGCTCGACAAGGACCGTTTCCGCCGCGACATGGGCGGCCTCGTCGAGGCCTACCAGGAAGTGGCACGCCGGCTCGGCATCATCCAGGCAAATGAACAGCCGCCGCGGGCCCGGCCCAAGCTCGTCAAGACCGACTGAGGCCAACACTGCGGGCCTCAAACCCGCCGTATTTGAGGACGATGAGGCTCACCGTGTTGCAACGGCTCAATCGCATACTGCGCGTCGCGCTGTCAGCCTGCCTTGCCGTTGCGCTGGCAGCCCCCGGCTTCGCACAAGAGTCGAAAAACCGCGGCCCCAACCTCATCCGTGATGCCGAGATCGAAGGTTATCTTCGCACCATCTCGCGGCCCATCTTCAAGGCGGCCGGCATCAATCCGGGTGACGTTCACGTCTATATCATCGCCGATGACCGCATCAACGCCTTCGTGGCCGGCGGCCAGCGCATCTTCATGAACACCGGCCTCTTCACCAAGACGCGCACGCCGAACGAAGTGATCGGCGTCATCGCCCATGAGACCGGGCACATTGCCGGCGGCCACCTGGCCAAGCTCAAGAACGAAATGGCCCGCGCCTCGACCGAGAGCATCATCGGCATGCTGGTGGGTGTTGCAGCAGCCGTCGGTGGTGCTGCCTCCGGCAATGTCGAAGCCGCCAAGGCCGGACAGGGCATCATGCTCGGCACCCAGGGCATCGCCCAGCGCAACTTCCTCTCCTACCAGCGTTCGATGGAAGCGGCCGCCGACCAGGCCGGCCTGAAGTTCCTCAATGCCACCAAGCAGGACCCGGAAGGCATGCTGACGCTGTTCCAGAAGCTTGCCAATGAGTCGATCGCCTCCACCAGCCGGGCCGACCCCTATCTCTTCTCGCATCCCATGCCGCTCGACCGCATCCGCAACCTCGAGGTTGAGGCGCGCAAGTCGCCCTATTTCGGCCAGCCCGACGATCCCGGCCAGGTGCTGCGCTATGAACTGATCAAGGCCAAACTCACCGGCTACATGCAATCCTCGCAACGCGTCTTCCAGCGCTATCCCACAACGGACAAGTCGCTCGAGGCGCGCTATGCCCGGGCCATCGCCATGTACCGCCGCGGCGACATCAAGAACGCCCTCCCGGTGCTCGACAGCCTCACCGATGATGTGCCGCAGAACCCCTATTTCTGGGAACTGAAAGCCCAGGCACTGCTCGAAAACGGCCAGCCGGCGCGTGGCATACCGTCCATCCAGCGGGCCAGAAAACTTCTGCCGAACAACGGCTTGCTGCAACTGCTTCACGCCCAGCTTCTGCTTGCCACCAATGATGCGGCCAATGCCGACCCGGCGCTCAAACTGCTCATTCTCGCCAAGAAGACGGAAGGCGACAGCCCCGTCATCTTCAAATACGAAGCCCAGGCCCATGCCATGAAGGGCGATCTCGCCCGCGCCGACCTCGCCACCGCGGAGTATTATTGGCTCACCGGCGAAAAGCCGCTCGCCATCGAAAAGGCCCGCAAGGCGCAGAGCCGCTTCAAGAAGGGCACGCGCGAATGGCTGCGTGCCAACGACATGCTGACTGCGGCAGAGAATCGCGGCTGATCCACCCGCCCATCACGCAAATGACATTTGCAGCAGCGCAGCCAATCCGGCAGTTTGCCCCCGCACTATTCCAAGGATGAGATGATGAACTTTCGCACACTTTCTGTCGCCGCCGCCATGACCCTGGCAGCCTTTGCCATGCCTGCAGGAACTGGCCCCGCCAGCGCCCAGGCCATGAACGATGCACAGAAGCAGGAGATGGGCGATTTCATCCGCAGCTACCTGCTCGAACACCCGGAAATCCTTCGCGAGATGGCCGACAAACTCGAAGCCAAGGACCAGGAGGCCGAAACCCTTGCCCGCACCAAGGGCCTCGCCGAACAGAAGCAGCTAATCTTCAGCCACGCTGGTGACGCCGTTGTCGGCAATCCCAAGGGTGATGTGACGATCGTCGAGTTCATGGATTACAACTGCGGCTGGTGCAAACGCTCGGTCGGTGAAGTCCAGGCATTGCTTGAAAAGGACAAGAACCTGAAGGTCGTGTTCAAGGAATTCCCGATCTTCGGGCCCCATTCCGAATTCGCCGCCAAGGCCGCCCTCGCCTCCATCAAGCAAGGCAAGTACTGGGAATTGCACCAGGCCCTTTTCGCCAATGAGGGGCAAGTGACCGACGAGGTTGTCATGAACATCGCCACCGAGCTGGGGCTTGATGTCAACAAGCTTGCCGAAGACATGAAGGACCAGAAGGTTCTCGACACGGTTTCCGAGAACTACGACCTTGCAAAAACCTTGAAGCTCAACGGCACGCCCGCCTTCATCATCGATGACCAGGTATATCCGGGCTATCTGCCGCTCGACCAGTTGCAGGCGGCCATTGCCGATGTGCGCAGCAACGGCTGCAAGCTCTGCTAGCAGCGTCTAGGCTGGCGCCTTCCTGGCACTGCCGCGCTGCAGGATGAACTGTGCCACGACCAGCAGCAGCAGCGACGTCATCAGCACCACCGTGCCAACCGCGTTGATCTCGGGCGTCACACCCCTGCGGATCGCCGAGAAGACATAGATCGGCAAGGTCACGTCCGGCCCCGCCACGAAGAAGGCGATGATGAAATCCTCGAAGGAAAAGGTGAAGGCCAGCAGCGCGCCTGCAAGGATGGAGGGCGCCAGCAGCGGCAGCACCACCTGCCGGAAGGTGCCGAAGGGCGTGGCATAAAGATCTTCCGATGCCTCGACGAGGCTGCGGTCCATGCCTTGCAGCCGCGCCCTGACCAGCAGGGCAACAACGGCGAGGTTGAACAGCACATGGGTCGCGATGATGCTCCACGTTCCCATCTGCAGGCGCAGCGACATGAGCCGTTCAGTGACCGGATTGATGATGTCGAACAGCGTCACGAAGGTGATGAGCGAGGAAATGCCGATGACGATGCCCGGCACCATGATGGCGATATAGATCAGCGCATCGAAGGCAATGCGCGGCCAGCCCTTCACCCGCTCGATGCCGAGCCCTGCCATGGTTCCGAAGATGGCCGAGAGGATGGCGGTCGTCAGCGCGATGAGAATGCTGGTGCCCAGTGCCTCGGTGATCAGCGGGTTGCTGAATGCCTTGCCGTACCACTCCACCGAAAAGCCCTGCCAGACCATCGCCTGGCGGCCCGCGTTGAAGGACAGGAACACGATCAGCGCGATCGGCGCATAGAGGAAGATGTAGATGATGATTGCGTAGATCGCCATGGCTACACCAGTGCCGCGCGCCGCTGGTCGGTCTTGCCCAGCACGAAGCGCATGTAGAAATAGATGGTCACGAACATGACGGCGACGAGGGCAATTGCCACCGCCGCCCCGAAAGGCCAGTTGCGCGATTGCAGGAACAGGTCAACCAGCGCGTTGCCGATGAAGAACACTTTGCCGCCGCCGAGATACTGCGGCAGGATGTAGTCGCCCATCAGCAGGATGAAAACCAGCATCGAGCCGGTGGCGACACCCGGCAGCGCCAATGGCAGCGTCACCTGCATGAAGCTGCGCCACGGCGTAGCGCCAAGATCGGCCGAGGCCTCGAGCAACCGCTTGTCGAGTTTCTCCAGTGATACATAGATGGGTGGCACCATGAGCGGCAGGAAACCGTAGATCGCACCGATCAGAACAGCCGTCGGCGTGTTCAGCAGCCTGACATCGCTGATGCCGATCCATTCGAGCCAGCTTGGAATGCCCCGCGACCCCAGGATCATGATCCAGGCATAGTAACGCATGAGTTGGCTGGTCCAGAACGGCGCCATCACCAGCACGAGAAGCGTCACGCGCCACTTCGGTGGAACCTTGACGGCCAGGAAGTAAGCCATCGGAAAAGCCGCAAGCGCGGTGAGCAGCGTGCCGAGTGGAGCCAGCGTCAGCGTGTTGAGGAACGCCTTACCGCGGGCTGGAAGGTTCAGGTAGTTGGCAAAGGTGAAGGCAGGTTCATAGCCGCCCGCCGGCCCACGCACGCCGAAGGAATAGACGAACATGATGGCCAGTGGCAGCACCAGCAGGAAGAACAGGAGCAATCCCGCTGGCGCCAGCAGCATGGCCGTCACCAGCGGGGATCTTTGTTGTGCGTTCACGTCAGCCCGCAGCCGCTCACGCAGCTTTGAAGCGTGCCATGATCTCGGCGCGCAGCGGGTTGGTCAACGTGGCAGCAGCACCGAACTCAAGCGGCGCCAGAAGCTCTGCTGCCGGATAGAGAACCGGATTGTCCAGCATCGCCTTGTCCACCAGGGCATTGGTGCGCGAATCCGTTGACGGATAGCCGTGCGCCTTCACTTCGATGGCGTTGATGGCCGGCGTCAGCAGGAAGTCCATGAGCGCATAGGCGGCATCGACGTTCTGGCCACCCTTCGGGATGGCATAGAAATCGCTCCAGATTTCCCCGCCTTCCTTGCCGAGCACATACTTCATCTCTGGCTGGTCGCGCTGCAGCTGCACGGCATCACCCGTCCAGCACACGGACGCCCAGGCATCGCCGCTGATCAGCGAAGGCTTGTAGTCCGAGTTGATGCCGAAGAGGTGTGGCTTGCAGGCGATGAGCAGCTTCTCCGCCTCGGCCAGTTCCTTCTCGTCGTTGGAGTTGAAGGAATAACCGAAATACTTGAGGGCATTGCCGATGGTGGTGAGCTGATAATCATGCACCATCACGCGGCCCGTCCAGGCACCCTGCGTCAGGTCGAAGAATTCCTTCCAGCTCGAGGCCGGTTGCGGCGCGCTCTTGGTGTTCACGACGAAGCCTGTCGTGCCCCAGTCCTTTGGCACGGCATAGGTCTTGCCGTCGATAATGCCCTCGGCCGTGAAGCGCTGCTCCTGCGTCTTGGGGTCATAGTTCGGCATGCGCGACAGATCGAGTTCCTCGATGAGGCCCAAATCCTTGTAGGTCGAGATCGCGTAGTTGGTGGGCACGAACAGGTCCCAGCCGGTGGAGCCGGCCTGCAGTTTTGCCAGCATTTCCTCGTTGGAGCCGAACACCGCGACATTGATCTTCACGCCAGTATCAGCGGTGAACTTGTCGAAGTTCTCCTGCGCAAAATAGCTCGGCCAGGTGGTAAAGTTCACGGTGCCCGAAAGCGCCGCATAGGCCTTGCGCGGGCGCATGCCCGGAACGGCACTGCCAAGCACCGAAGCGGCGAGGCCAAGGCCCGTGACGCCGAGGAAATGGCGGCGGCTGACGCTGCCCTTCTGATAGCGCCGGAGTTCCTCCAGGAACTTTGCTGCCGTCATGTGATCTGGAAAGTCTTTCATGTCATTACTCCCTCAAGTCATTACGCATCAGCGAGAACCAGCGCGGCGCCTTTTGACCAGCCAGCCGCAACCTTGTCGCCAATTTCAAACGTGCCGCTTTCCTTCTCTGCCTTGCGCGGCACCTGCACGGCAAATTCCCCCAAAGTATCGCTGGCAAGCCTGTAGTGCGTGAACTCGCCAACGAAAATCCGGTTGAGAACCTTGGCGTCGGCCACCACGGCAAGGCCCTTCGGCAGGCCCTTACGCGAGCCCGACAGCTCGATCATTTCCGGCCTGACGCTGAGCACGGTGCCCGCGCGCGGCCCTTCAAACATGTTCGACTTGCCGACAAAATCCGCCACATAGCGGTTGACCGGCTGGTCATAGAGTTCCCGTGGCGTGCCAAGCTGGACGATGCGCCCTTCACGCATGACGCACACCCTGTCTGACATCGACAACGCCTCCTCCTGGTCATGGGTGACGAGAAGGAAGGTGATGCCAACGCTGCGTTGCAGGTTCTGCAGTTCGAACTGCATTTCGCCCCTCAGCTTCCGGTCGAGCGCTGCCAGCGGTTCATCCAGAAGCAACACGGCGGGCCGGTTAATGAGGGCCCGAGCCAGCGCCACGCGCTGCTGCTGGCCGCCCGACAACTCATAGACGCGCCGGCTGCCGTAACCTTTCAGCCGGACCAGCGCCAGCGCGTCCTCGGCGGACTTCGCGAGCGACTGGCGGTCGGGCTTCGGCCGGCGTTGCCGCAGGCCATAGGTGACATTGTCCTCGACGCTGAGATGGGGAAACAGTGCATAGTGCTGGAACACCATGTTGACCGGCCGCTTGTAGGCCGGGGTTCCGGTCATCGTCTCGTTGTTGATGAGAACATCGCCCTCCGTGGGCTGCTCGAACCCGGCGATCATGCGCAGTGATGTGGTCTTGCCGCAACCGGAGGGACCCAGAATGGACAGGAACTCGCCTGACTTGATGGCAAGGTTGTTGTCCGCGACTGCCACAACATCGCCAAATCTCTTGGTGACATTCCGAAGCTCTACAACGGTCTCGCCCAAGACATGTATCCCACTGAAAAACGAAGACGATTGCGCAAGGCACCCGCACTGTCAATGTGTGCAATGGGTCCGGAAGCCCGTGTTTTGACGATTGGCGCGGACGGGGACGGGATATTCACATCTTCCACTGCAGGTTGGACTGCATGGAAAACTGCGCATATAACGGCGCCTGAATCTGAATAGACCGCCGGTCCCGAGGCGAACGGGATGGGCCTCCCAGCCTCAAGAACAAGAAGGAAAATCCATGGCCGCAAAGAAACCGCAGACTGCCAGCCGCTCGCCAGAACTGACGCTGATCGACGACCTCGCCGAAATCCTCAATGCCACGGGCCTCTCCGAGATCGAGCTTGAGCAAAAGGGCATCAGGGTGCGCGTCTCCAAGGCGGTGACAGCGGTGCAGCATGTGGCGGCAGCACCCGTCATCGCGGCAGCCATTCCAGCAGCGGCAGGCGCCGCGGCCCCTTCGCCCGCCGAACCCGGCGCCGACCACCCAGGCACCGTCAAGTCGCCCATGGTCGGCACCATCTACCTTTCGGCCTCGCCAGGTGCGGCACCCTTCGTTTCGGTCGGCGCCGAGGTGAAACAGGGCCAGACCCTGCTCATCATCGAGGCCATGAAGACCATGAACCAGATTCCGGCACCGAAATCGGGCAAGGTGACGGCCATTCTCGTGGAGAACGGCCAGCCCGTGGAGTTCAATGAAGGCCTCGTGGTGATCGAGTAGCCGATGTTCGAGAAAATCCTCATTGCAAACCGGGGCGAGATTGCGCTCCGTGTGCTGCGTGCCTGCCGCGAGCTTGGCATTCACACGGTCGCAGTCCATTCCACGGCAGATGCCGACGCCATGCATGTGAAGCTTGCCGATGAAAGCGTCTGCATCGGCCCGCCGCCCGCCAAGGACAGCTATCTCAATGTTGCCTCCATTGTCTCGGCCTGTGAAATCAGCGGCGCCGAGGCCGTCCATCCCGGCTACGGTTTTCTTTCCGAGAACGCCCGCTTTGCCGAAATCCTGAAGGAACACGACATCAAGTTCATCGGGCCATCGCCCGAGAACATCCGCACCATGGGCGACAAGATCGAAGCCAAGCGCACCGCCAAGGCGCTGGGCATTCCGGTGGTGCCCGGCTCCGATGGTGGTGTCAGTGAGATCGGCGAAGCGCGCCGCGTTGCCCGCGACATCGGCTATCCCGTCATCATCAAGGCGACTGCCGGCGGCGGCGGCCGCGGCATGAAGGTGGCGCGCAACGAGGACGACCTTGAGCTTGCCGTCGCAACCGCCCAGACCGAAGCCAAGGCGGCCTTCGGCAATGGCGAAGTTTACATCGAGAAGTACCTCGAAAAGCCCCGCCACATCGAAATCCAGGTGCTGGGCGATGGCCAGGGCAATGCCGTGCATCTCGGCGAGCGCGACTGTTCATTGCAGCGCCGCCACCAGAAGATCTGGGAGGAAGCGCACTCCCCTGCCCTCAACGCCCACCAACGCGATGAAATCGGCGGGCGCGTCGCCAAGGCCATGCGCGAGTTGAACTATGAAGGCGTCGGCACCATCGAGTTTCTCTATGAGAACGGCGAGTTCTATTTCATCGAGATGAACACGAGGCTGCAGGTCGAACATCCGGTGACCGAAGCGATCACCGGCCTCGACCTCGTGCAGGAGCAGATCCGTGTTGCCTCCGGCGCTCCGCTCTCCATGACGCAGGCCGACATCCAGTTCTCCGGCCACGCCATCGAATGCCGCATCAATGCCGAAAACCCCGCAACATTTGCGCCCTCGCCGGGCCGCGTTGACAGCGTGCATTTTCCAGGTGGCCTCGGTGTGCGCGTCGATAGCGCGCTCTACTCCGGCTATCGCATTCCGCCTTACTACGACAGCCTCATCGGCAAGCTCATCGTTTTCGGCAAGACGCGTGCCGAATGCATGATGCGCCTGCGCCGCTCACTCTCGGAATTTGTCGTCGATGGCGTGGAAACGACCATTCCCCTGTTCCAGAAGCTGCTGCTCGAAAGCGACATTATCGACGGCCACTATGACATTCATTGGCTCGAGAAATATCTCGAGCGCACCACGCCCTAGGGCCGGGCCGGGGAGACCCCGCATGCCATGACGGCGATCACGCCACAGATTCTTCTCCGGGCCTATGCGGCGGGCGTTTTTCCCATGGCGGAAAGCGCTGATGACCCTGCTCTCTACTGGATCGAACCCGACGAGCGCGGTGTCCTGCCCCTCGATGGCTTTCACATTTCGCGTTCGCTCAGGAAGGCGGTGCGCCAGAAGAAATTCGAGATCCGCATCGACACGGCCTTCCCCGAGGTGATCCGCGCCTGTGCCGAAAAGCGCGACAGCCGCAAGGACACATGGATCAACAGCCGCATCATTTCGCTCTATACCCAGCTGCACAAGATCAACTGCGCCCATTCCGTCGAAAGCTGGAGGGATGGCAAGCTGGTCGGCGGGCTCTATGGCGTGAAGATCGGTGCGGCCTTCTTCGGCGAGAGCATGTTCAGCCGCGAGACCGACGCCAGCAAGGTGGCGCTGGTGCACCTCGTGGCCCGCCTGCGCTTCGGCCGCTTCAGCCTGCTCGATGCCCAGTTTGTCAACAACCACCTGACGCAGTTTGGCGCCATCGCCATCAAGAAGGCCGCCTACCACAAGCTGCTGGAACCGGCCCTCGCAGGAGAAGCCGATTTCAGCGCCTTTGCGGATGACGCCGACGCCGAGAAAACCCTGGCGCTGGCTGCTGGCGGCAGTCTATCCGCCGATCAAACGGCTTAATTTTGCCGTCCGGCTTTCCGCGTTCTCTCCAAATGCAATTGTGCCGGTGAAGCGCCCCTCCTTGTCGAACAGGAACACCGACGCCGTGTGGTTCATCGTGTAGCTGCCATCACTGGTCGGCGACTTTTCATAAAACACCCTGAACTGGGCGGCGACGTCTGCAAGCTCGGCAGGCTCTGGCCTCAGTCCCGTGACATTGATGTCAAAGTAGCCGAGAAACTCCTTGAGGCTCGCCAGATCATCGCGCTCCGGGTCAACGGTGACGAAGAACACTTTGAATGTCTTTGCCTTTTCGCCAATGTTTCCAAGCGACACCGCAAGGTCATTGAGGGTCGTCGGGCACACTTCGGGACAGTGGGTGAAGCCAAAGAACACGGCATAGGGTGCGCCTTTCAGGGTGGCACTGTCGATCACACTGCCCTGCGTCGAAGCCAGCCTGAATTGCCCCGGAACGAGGCCGGCAACCGATGTGTCATCGAGCCGGTTGAGGGAAAGATAGCCGGTGATGGCGGCAACAAGTGCCACCATCAGCCAGATTGCGGTCCGCAGCGGCTTCACTGCACGTGCTCCATCGTTGCCTTGGGTTCGACAACTTCAAACTCGACCTCGACGGTCCCGGCCTTCTCGAAAGTCAGGCTTCCCTTGAAGCTGGTGTTGACGACGGGTTGTTCCTTCACCTGCAGGAACATGATGTGCAGCCCCATGGGCTTCAGTTCCACCGTCTGGCCTGCAGGAATGACAATGCCGCCTTTCACTTCCGCCATCGTCATGATGTCGCCGTCCATCTTCATCTCATGGAGTTGGACCACGGGCGCGATCTCAGCGGTTGCCTTGACCAGTGTGTCATCTTCCGTTCCGGTGTTCGTGATCTTCAGGAACCCGGCCGCAACCTCTGCCGCCATCGGCGACTGCCGCGACCAGGGATGGCCGATCACCAGTGATCCGAACTTGATTTCGTGCGCGTCGGCGGTTGCCAGGCCGTGCAGTGATGCCAGGGTCAAGGCCAAGGCAAACATGATTTCCTTGATGAGCTTGTTCATAATCATTTCCTTTCTGAATCAAGAATGTTGGCCGGCCTGCTTCAACCGCGCAGGCAGGAAGGTGTCGATGACGGCAAAGGCGGCGATGGCAAGGCCACCAAGCGGAAAGGCCGCCGCAAGAATTGCGCCGATAACAACAATTCCCGCCGGAACGCTGAAATCGCGCGCGTATTTGGGAGAGCCGAGTTCCCCCGTTGGCTTTCGTTTCCACCACATGACGGTGCCGGACACGCACGCGAAGATGACGGCAAGGCAGTAGAGCGCGTTGAACATTACGTTCCACCAGCCGAGTTGGCCTTCATGCAGCGCCACACCGACGGCCATCACCTTGCCGAAGAACGGGTAGTCCGCGAACTTCACGTCAGCGAGGATCTTGCCCGTGTACTGGTCAATGTGCACCGTGCGGTCCGCCGTCGGATTGGTGCTGTCATAGCTCATTGAGTCCTGACTCAGCGTCCACACACCCTTGCCATCGCCCGGTACGGCAATCTGGAAGCGCCCCTCGAAGCCGATGCTGCGGCCCAATTGATAGATTGTATCGAGGTTCACTGCCGTGCCCGCAGGTAAGCCTGTTAGCCCCGCACCAGAGCCTGACTGCGGCAGCGGCGTCTGTGCCAAGGCCCACGGCACTTCCTCCATTCCGCCGTGGTTCATGCTTGCATGGGTCGCATCCGACAGGGGCACGTTGTCCCATTTGGCTGCGGGGAAGGTACTCCAGGCCTGTGTCAGCTTGGTGCCCCAGATGCCAGTCCAGGCAAGACCCGAGAGCAGGAAGAAGAGCAGCAGGATGGAAATCCAGCCACCCAACGTCTCATGCAGGTTCTTCCACAGGGCGCGCCCCCTGAGCGTAACATCGGGAACGAGAACGCGTGACAGTGACCTGCCCTGGCGCGGCCACCACAGGTAAAGTCCGGTGACCACCATCACCACACCAAGGCTTGCGGCCATTTCGATCACGAAGTCACCCGGGCCGCCAGCATCACCGATCAGCAGTTCGCCATGGACATTGGTCATGATCTCATTCCAGGTTCCGGCCTGCGGCACATCCTGGAAAATGCTGCCGTCATAAGGATTGACCGCCAGCATGCGATTGCCCGTCGACTGGTCCACGCGCACCAGCGCCACGCGATCAGGCCCCCACGGAGCGATGTATTGCCCGATCTTGCCACCCGGATAGGCCGCAAGCGCCAAAGCGGCCTGCTGCGAAGGCGGCAGCATCTCGCCCTTCGCCTCGACCTTCAGCCAATCTCCGTACTCAGGTGAAACCGACGTCACAAACAGGATGGCAAGGCCGCTGATTGCCAGCATGAGCAGGAACGGCACGACAAAGAGACCGGCATAGAAGTGCCAGCGCC
>CAZUKI010000050.1:0-14009 GCA_964620785.1 uncultured Aestuariivirga sp. | reverse complement strand
TCCCGAAGCAGGTGCGCTACCAGACTGCGCTACACTCCGACACCAGATAACGATCTCTGAATGGCGGGCTTTTGCCGAACTGGCAAAGTCCGGTCAAGTCGTCATTTGGCGCAGGCAAAATGCGGCGAGGGTCTAGGCAGTTGGGCCTATGTCCCGCGGCGCGCGCTCTTGTCGGCCCATTTTGCGATGAGCTTGTCCGAATTGTCGAGAAGCCGGCGCACCGCGATGCGTGCCGCGTTGGCCTTCTTCTGGCGGATCGCCTTTTCGATGGCGTAGTGCAGGTCCTGGGCGTGGTGCAGGTCGCCGGCCTCGCGCGTCGTGAGCACGAAGAGGTTTTTGAGGGCTGAATCGATGAGCACGCCGAGCGGAACGAGAAGTTCGTTGCCCGATGCCTTGAGAATGGCCAGGTGAAAGCGCACGTCGGCATCGGACCGCCTAGCGAGGTTCGGCGCCGAGGCCATGTCTGCGCAGGCACGTGAAATCACTTCCATCTGCGCGCTCGACCGCTTGACGGCAGCCAATGCCGCTGCCTCTGGTTCGATGATGTGGCGGAACTGTTGCAGTGACCGCAGGATGGTGCCGCGGTTGGGACCGGCCAGGTACCAGGCCAGCACCTCGTGATCGAGCAGGTTCCAATTCTCCTTTGGCTCAACCCGGCTTCCAATCTTGGGGCGTGACGTCAGGAGGTTTTTGGCGGTCAGCATCTTGATCGCCTCACGCACCACTGATCGGCTGACCTTGAAATCCGTTGCCCAGCTTGTCTCGTTCGGAATGATGCCGCCGGGTGGAAATTCTCCCCTGACGATCCGTGAGCCCAGCACTGCGGCAACCGCCGCGTGGGCTCTTCCAGCGCGGGGCAATGCCGCTGCCTTGCCGTCAGGAACACGCCGGCCCTGCACCGAAGCGGGTGTTTTCCGGACCTGTCCCAATCGTGCTCTCATCAAGGCTGTCCCTGCTTTGCTGCCACGCAAGATGCCCGGGCCGCCGAACAGCGGAAGCGCCGCCGTGTTGCCCGCGTGACAGCACTTGCCGTGCCAGCCACGCGCTGCCTTGCGGAGTTCAATTCAGATGCCCAGTACCCGGGGCGAGACTATGCATCACGGTCAGCCGCGGTCAATGACCAAGGGCAACCGGATTCGCCCGGTCGCTCCATTTGTCTGACAATCATATTGACCGGCGAGCCCCTGGAAGCGCATGGCCAGCGCAATCGGTCGCTGGCGTTCCGGGCTCCGCAGCCTGTCACCATGACGCCCCATGTCCCGGAGGCATGGCATCGTGGAAGCGGTGCTGCTAGTGTTGTCCGACGAGGAGAGACAGAATGAGAATTGCAATTGCTGGCGACGGCGCGGGAAAACCCCTCGTGGATGCGATCGAGGCCCATCTCAAGGCCAATGCGAAACACACCGTGACCAATCTCAGCAAGGATGGATTTTACGCCGATGTCGCTGCCGGCGCGGCGCGCGAGGTGCTGGCCGGGAAGTTCGATCGCGCCATCCTGTGCTGCGGCACCGGCATTGGCGTGGCGATCTCCGCCAACAAGGTCGCCGGCATCCGAGCGGCCCAGACGCACGACACATATTCCGCCGAACGGGCGGCAAAATCCAACAACGCCCAGATCATCACCATGGGAGCGCGGGTCATTGGCCCGGAACTGGCCAAGGCGATCGTCGACACCTTCCTGGCTTCGGAATTCGACCCCAAGGGGTCCTCGGCGGCAAATGTGGCTGCCATCGACAGGCTGGATGCCTAGGCGCCGGTTGCGCCTGCAGAATCCTTTGGCTACAAGCCCGCACGATCCTGTCAGTTGGGGCGTCGCCAAGCGGTAAGGCACCGGATTTTGATTCCGGCATTCGGAGGTTCGATCCCTCCCGCCCCAGCCAACTTCACCGTGCAGGTTTGCGAAAGCACCCGGCCTTCCATGGCGGATGTGCCATGCAGCTCTTTCAGCTACCTAGGTCAAGCCGCGCGCATGTGCCAGCGCAGCGGGTAGCTATTTCGAGCTGTCCCGGCGCTTTCGCTTTGGAAACACCGTGCCGGAACCTGCAAGGCGCTTCATCTTCCGGTACATTGTCGTCCGGCTGATCCCCAACGCCGAGGCGGCACTTGATATCTTCTTGCTGGATGCCAGTGCCTGCTGGAGAATGAACCGTTCAGCATCGGCAAACTTGGGAGATTCCCTTTCAGCCTCGGGAACCACCTCTCTCAGCGGCACGCCGTCCCTGAGCGTATCGTCTGTCAGATGCCAGGCGAGGCGGGCGGCGCGTGTGGCCCCTACAACGAAATGATCGGTGTTCACGGCAATCAGGGGAACTGACCCGCCGGCGTTTTCGCAGTTCGGCAGTGACAGGATCATCTCATTTGGGTGGGCCCTGCTGAAGCAGCGCGCTTCAATCCTGCGGGCAGCATCCGTGACGACGGCGAGAGCCAGAGGCAGGTATGAGTCTGATGCTTCGCTCCTGAATGTCGTAATATCAATCGCCCCAGACAGTTTCCCGTCATGGTTGTAGATTGGGGCGGCGGCGCAGATCATGCCCGTGTTGCGTGTGTGCAGGTGTTCGCTCCTGCGCACCAGGACCTGGCGCTTGTTGGCAAGTGCCGTACCGAGCCCATTGGTTCCTTCGACACTCTCGTCCCAGACGGTGCCCAACATCGGACGCTTGCCTGCGGGGCCGCAGTTTTCCTCGGTGGCGCGCTCTGCAATGGCAATTCCCCTGTAGTCGCTGACGAGAATGATGTAGCCGGCGCCACGCACCAGCCTGAACAGCCGGTCTATTTCCGGTTCTGCCACCCTGAGGATTGGCATGATCGGTTCAGAGGCTTCCTTGAGTTCGGCTTCGGTGAGCACTCTTGCCGCTGCAGGGCGCGTCGGGTCGATCTTGTGGACCATCAGACACCGCCGCCAGGACGCGGCAATTTCAGATTTTGCAACTTCGTCGCGTCTGACGACATCAAGCACACGCCGAACGTGCGCCATGTCAACCAACTGCATTTTATTCCTCCCAAGACTTATTCTGTTTTAGTTTTTGTCTTTCACTTCCCCCTGCAGGTGCCTTTTCATTAGGCACTCTGGTAGTAACGTCATGCACTCCCGCTCAATGGAACAACAAAAATCCAAGCGGATGCTTGCGCACTTTACCATCACCAAAAAGGTTCTAAGTGGTTGCACGTCGCACGCAGCTGACGCGGATGTTTCAAATGCGGAACATTCGACAGCTCAATCGTTGTTGCCCCTAGTGACGCAAGTTTCACGCCTCCATATGGTCTCGTCAAAATAAGAGATGGCAGATTTCAACGCTGTCGAGGGAGGAGTACTGAAGATGCAACTAAGTAGAGAAGATCTCATCAAATCGTACCGCATGATGCGTACGATCCGTGAATTCGAAGACCGCGTACACTTCGAGTTTTCATCCGGTGACATTCCAGGGTTTGTCCACCTTTACGCCGGCGAGGAAGCATCGGCCGTCGGTGTCTGCCTTCACCTGACCGAGAAGGACAAGATTGCCAGCACGCATCGTGGCCACGGTCATTGCATCGCAAAGGGCTGCGATGTCCCCGGCATGATGAAGGAAATCTACGGCCGCTCAGAAGGTCTGTGTGGCGGCAAGGGAGGATCCATGCATATCGCGGATCTTTCCAAGGGAATGCTCGGCGCCAACGGCATCGTGGGTGGCGGCTCGCCACTGATCTGCGGGGCTGCCTTGACCGCGAAAATCCGCGGCGAGGGAGCCGTCGCCGTTGCCTTTGTCGGAGATGGTGCTTCGAACCAGGGCACCACGCTTGAATCACTCAATCTTGCAAGTGTGTGGAAGCTGCCGGCGATCTTCGTTGTCGAGGACAATGGCTATGCGGAATCCACTGCCGCCACCTGGGCAGTTTCCGGAAGCCAGCTCAAGCGCGCCGAAGGTTTCAGCATTCCGGCAATTCAAGTTGATGGTCATGACTTCTTTGCAGTGCATGAAGCGGCACGTGAAGCGGTGGAACGCGGACGTGCTGATGGCGGCCCGACGCTGCTGCATGTCAAGCTGGACCGGTTCTTCAACCACTATGAAGGTGATGCGGGAAGTTATCGTGCTCCCAATGAGGCTGCGCGCGCACGAGCCGAAAAGGACTGCCTGGCGCGCTTCCGCAAGAGGGTGTCCGAAGCCAAGCTCCTGGATGAAAGTATCCTCGATGCGGTCGATGACGAAGTCAAATCATTGATCGACAAATCCTGCGACGACGCCAAGGCGGCGGCTCTCCCAAGTGAGGCCGACCTGCTTTCGCAAGTCTACGCATCATACTGACTTCACGAGGATCTTGAGCCATGAGCAAGAAGAGCTTTCGACAGGCTATCAATGAAGCAATCCGCCAGGAAATGCGCCGCGATCCCGATGTCATTGTCATCGGGACGGACGTAGCAGGCGGCATGGGCGCACCCGGCGAGGATGATGCCTGGGGTGGTGTGCTGGGTGTCACCAAGGGAATCGAACCCGAATTTTCACGCCGAAGGATTTGGGACACTCCCATTACCGAAAGCGCCTTCATAGGCGCGGCGGTGGGTGCTGCCGCGACAGGCCTGCGGCCGGTTGCCGAACTCATGTTCTGCGACTTCATGGGTGTCTGCTTCGACCAGATATTCAACCAGGCCGCCAAGTTCCGCTACATGTTTGGCGGTAACGCGACAACACCTCTGACGATCCGCACGATGTACGGTGCAGGCCTGCGCGCTGCCGCCCAGCACAGCCAGTCACTCTATCCGATCTTCACATCTGTTCCGGGCCTCAAGGTCGCCATTCCTTCATCCGCATACGAAGCAAAGGGTCTCCTCATCCAGGCCATCCGTGACAATGACCCGGTGATCTTCTTCGAGCACAAGGCGATGTATGACCTCGAGGAAGAGGTGCCGGACGAGCCCTATACGATCCCGTTTGGCCAGGCCAACCTCACGAGAGAAGGCGAAGATGTAACGATCATCGCGATCGGACGGATGGTCCAGTACGCCAATCAGGTTGCTGACAAGCTGGAAAGGGAAGGCGTCTCTTGCACCGTTCTCGATCCTCGCACCACGTCGCCGCTTGATCTCGATGGGATCGTTGAGGCAGTGGAGGAAACCGGGCGTGTTGTCATCGTCGATGAAGCAAACCCGCGTTGCAGCGTCGCCTCGGATATTTCCGCGCAGATTGCTGACCACTGCTTTGGTGCCCTCAAGTCACCCATCAGGTTGGTCACCGCACCGCATACGCCGGTGCCCTTCTCACCCGCTTTGGAAGACATTTACGTGCCAAGCCCGGCAAGAATCGAGGCGGCAGTGCGCGATGTCTTCAAATTTCGTGCTGACAAAAAGGTAGCCGCGCTGTGAACCGTATCGTTTCAATTACCATGCCCAAATTCGGGCTCTCCATGACGGAGGGCAAGGTAGCCGCCTGGTTGGTCGAGGAAGGACAACCCGTGAAAAGGGGCACTGAAATTGCTGATATCGAAACAACCAAGATCACCAACGCATTTGAAAGCCCGGTTGAGGGCGTCATGCGGCGGCGCATCGCGGATATTGGCATTGATCTCCCGGTGGGCGCGCTGATCGCCGTGTTCGCTGACGAGTCGGTTTCCGATGCCGACATCGACTCGTTCGTTGACCAGCAACGCGCCGAGTTCGCCGCAAACAGTGCGGCCACGGCCGCATCAGGCGCCGCACAGGAGCCAAAGAAGGTGGCTGTGGGGGATGGCGAGATCCGCTATCTCGAAACGGGAAACCCGGACGGCAGTGTCGTTGTTCTGGTTCACGGGTTCGGTGGCGACCTGAACAACTGGTTGTTCACCCAGCCCGCACTTGCCGAAAGTCACAGGGTTATCGCAATTGACCTGCCCGGACATGGCGGCTCCAGCAAGAATCTTTCTTCCGGCACCATCGAGGAGCTTGGCAGGAAGTTGTTGGACTTCATGGCTGCTCTGAATATCGAATCGGCACACCTGGTCGGTCACTCCCTGGGTGCTGCAGTGATTGCCAGTGCCGCTAGCCTCGACGCATCGAAGGTTGCTTCGCTGACGCTCATTGCGCCGGCAGGCGTTGGCTCCGAGATCAATCAGGGCTTCATCGACGGATTTATTCAGGCCGATCGCCGCAAGACATTGCAGCCTGTACTGGCCGAACTGTTTGCAGACAGTTCACTCGTCAGCCGGAGCATGGTTGAGGACATCTTGCGCTTCAAGCGCCTGGATGGCGCGATCGAATGCTTGAACCGCATCGCGGCTGCAAACTTCAAGGGCGGAGTTCAGCAAAGCAGCATTCGGAATTCACTCGAGAAGGTGAAGAAACCGATCCTGGCGATCTGGGGTGATGAAGACAAGATCATTCCACCCAGGCAGGCCGATAGCCTTCCGTCAGGCGTCAAGCTTTTGCGACTGAAGGGTGTCGGACACATGCCGCACCTCGAGGGGGCGATTGCCGTGAACGAGCAGCTGCTGGGTTTCCTGGCAGCCGGAAAATAGGCGTGGGCGACCAGGCAGGTTCGCTTCAAAATTTTCAATCAGGCCGCACTGGCGTCCATCTGAAGTTACGAGGAGAGTATGCATAAGAACTTTATCAACGGGCGGCTTTCGGCGTCCCGTGACGCTGGCACCATTGCCGTTTTGAATCCGTCCAATGGCAAGTCGATTTCGACTATCCCTGATTCTTCCACGAGTGACGTCGATGCCGCGATCGAAGCGGCAAGAACCGCACAGGTCAGCTGGGGGAAGCTGCCGGCGATCGCGAGGGCTGGTCACTTGCGCCAGATCGCTCAAAGGATCCGCTCGAAAGCCGACGAAATTGCCCGCGTCATTTCAGAAGAGCAGGGCAAGATCCTTCCCCTCGCTGCAGTGGAGGCCAACTTCACGGCGGACTACCTCGACTACATGGCGGAATGGGCACGGCGAATTGAAGGTGAAATCCTTCCCAGCGACCGTGAAAACGAGAACATCTTTCTCTTTCGGCAACCGATTGGCGTAGTTGGCGGCATCCTGCCGTGGAACTTCCCGTTCTTTTTGATTGCTCGCAAGATGGCTCCGGCTTTGCTCGCCGGCAACACCATTGTCATCAAGCCAAGCGAACTGACGCCAAACAACGCCGCGCTCTTTGTCGACCTCGTGCGCGAAACAGAGCTTCCGGCCGGTGTGTTCAACATTGTCTATGGCACTGGCAAGAATGTCGGACATCATTTGGCCGGCCATCCTGGCATTGGCATGATCAGCTTCACCGGTAGTGTGGAAACCGGATCGGCAATCATGTCTGCCGCTGCCAAGAACATTACAAAAGTCAATCTCGAACTCGGCGGCAAGGCGCCCGCGATTGTTGCGGCGGATGCAAACATTGATCTCGCCGTATCGGCAATCACGTCGTCGCGCGTCATCAACACCGGGCAGGTGTGCAATTGCGCCGAGCGTGTCTATGTTGATCGCACTGTCGCCGACGAGTTTGTCTCGAAGGTCGTGAATTCCATGAAGGCCGTTCAGTACGGCGATCCACTGAGCAATGCCTCGGTCGGCATGGGCCCCCTGATCACCGATGCCGCCGCCACGAGAGTTGAGTCAATGGTGGAGCGCGCAGTCGCAGGCGGCGCAAAACTCCTGACCGGAGGCCACAGGGACAACCGTGGCGGAGGCTATTTCTTCGAACCCACGGTCCTTGAGAACTGCGCCCAGGACTCCGAGATCATGCGCAAGGAAATCTTTGGCCCGGTCCTGCCGATTCACATCGTCGATGGACTGGATGAAGCATTCGCGAAGGGCAATGACTCCGTCTATGGGCTGACGTCGTCCATCTACACGTCAAGTGCCGACGCCGCGATGCGCGCTGCGAAGGAACTCAATTTCGGCGAAACCTACATCAACCGCGAAAACTTCGAGGCGATGCAGGGCTTCCATGCAGGAGCCCGGCGCTCCGGAATTGGCGGCGCCGATGGCAAGCATGGACTGCTCGAATACACGCGCACCCATGTTGTCTATCAGCAAATGGGCCCTGCAGCCTGATGTCCTGGTGAGGAGGTAGCACACGTGTCGGAGCACAGGGTGTCATTGCGATGGGCAAATCAGGCGCATCCCAAGGTGCCAAACACCTATGATCGCAACTATGCCGTTGACTTCGGTCACGGCGTTGTTCTCACGGGATCGGCCGCCGCCGCTTACGCTGGTGACGGCGAAAAACCCGATCCGGAACAGCTTTTGGTCGCTGCGCTGTCAAGTTGCCACATGCTCTACTTCCTCGCCCTTGCAGAGGGCTCCGGATTCAAGATGGCGTCCTACGAGGAAAACGCCGTGGGAATTCTCGCGAAGGGAAGTGATGGCACGATCCAGATCACGGAGATCGAACTGTCGCCAAAGACAGTTTTCGTTGGCGAAAAGGTTCCTGACGCTGCAGCCATCGCGCGTTTGCATCATCGCGCACACAAGAGCTGCTTCATCGCCAACTCGCTGAAAACGAAAGTCACTGTGAAGGATCAAGACGGCCTGGAGATTGCGGCTGCCTAGCCGTCAGTTTGCAAAACAAGAACGAAACAGCCGCCTTGGTGGGAAACGCCAAGCGGAAAAATGGAGGAGAGGAAAATGGCTCTGAAGGGCAAAGTAGCAATCGTGACCGGCGCGGGACGGGGAATTGGCAAGGCCATTGCCTTGCGGCTTGCCCGCGATGGCGCAGCTGTCGCGGTCAATGACATTTCAGGCGCTGGAATTGCCGAAGTCGTCAAGGAGATCAAGAGCTTCGGCGGCAAGGCGATTGATATTGTCGCCGACGTCAGCCGCGGCGACCAGGTCGCGGCAATGACCGACAAGGTTGTGGCCCAGTTCGGCAAGCTCGACATCATGGTGGCGAACGCAGGCATCATTACAATCAAGCCGGCCATCGAAATCACCGAGTCCGAATGGGACAAGGTCATGGCCGTGAATGCCAGGGGCGTCTTTTTGTGCGCCCAGGCTGGCGCCAAGCAGATGATCAAGCAGGGCAACGGCGGCAAGATCATCAACTGCGCAAGTATTGCCGGTCACCAGGGCTTCCCCTTCGAGGCTCACTACTGCGCCTCGAAATTTGCGGTGATTGGCTTCTCGCAGGCTTTCGCCAAGGAAGTGGCGAAGAACGGGATCACCGTGAACTGCTACTGCCCCGGCGTCGTCGCCACCGACATGTGGGAAGACATCGATCTTTCGCTCAGCAAGTACAACGGGCTCAAGAAGGGTGAATCGATCCAGAAATTCATCGACCAGATTCCCCTCGGCCGCGTTCAGACACCAGAGGATGTTGCTGGCCTGGTCGCCTACCTGGCCTCTCCGGATGCAAACTACATGACGGGTCAGGCCATCAATATCTGCGGGGGGCTCGTGATGGATTAATGCCCTTTCACGGAAGTTCAAACGATCACCTGCCTGAAATCAGCAGCCAGGGATCGCAATCAAAACCAAATGGGAGAAGAAACATGTCAATCAAGTCAGCAACGAAACTGTTACTCGTATCAACCGTCGCATTGTCAGCGATGATGGGTGCGGCCTACGCAAAAGGTCGGACCATTGGCCTGACCCTCATCGACGGTCCCAATCCGCACTGCCAGAACCTCGAAAGAGGTGTGAAGGAGATCGCTGAAAAGAACGGCGATACGGTCATCACCCTTGATCCTGGCTTCGACCCGGTCAAACAGCTTCAGAACGTCGAAGACCTGATCTCGCGCAAGGTGGATGGTATCGTCATCGAGACTGTCGATGGCAGTGCTCTTACCAGCGCCCTCATGGATGCGCAGCGTGCTGGTATCCCGGTTGTCGCCAACGACCAGCTGGTTGACGCCGACGAACTCGTGATTTCGCAGACGGTATCGGACAATCACCAGGCCGGTGTGCTCGCCGGTGAGCAGCTGATCAAGAAGCTCGACGGCAAGGGAAAGGTCATCATCCTGAACTTTGTCGGCAGCGCTGCCAAGGCGCGTGAAGACGGTTTCCGTGAAGCAGTTGCGAAGTATCCAGACATTGAGATCGTTGGCGTGGCCGACGGCAATGGGCTGATCGACAAGGCCAATGCGGCAACCGAGAACCTGTTGCAGGCAAATCCTGACATCAATGGCGTGATGGGCATCAACGACCAGAGTGCTTTGGGAGCGCTGGCGGCATTTGACGCCGCGGGCAAGCTGGCCAACGTTGCGATCGTTGCCGTCGATGGTTCTCCGCAGGCATTGCAGTTCATCAAGGATGGCAAGATGCTGGCGACCGTCAAGCAGGACCCGTACAGCCTCGGCAAGCTCTCGACAACGGACCTCTACACCGTGCTCGATGGCGGTAAGGTGGAAAACCGGCTGACCTTCGTGCCGGTGACGCTTGTCACCAAGGACAATGTTGATCAGTTCATGAACTGAGCAAGTCGCAATGGCGGGAGACGTCGCCCTGATGGCGTCTCCCGCTTCAAGCCTGGCCCTAAAGCGTGCCTGCGAGTTTGACTTCGAGAGGCGCGCGCGGGCTCTTATCTGGAAAAGACCAAGTCATCTCGTTGGATGAACAAGCCGATTAGTGACATGCAGAAGCCATTACCTGAGAGCGAAGTGCTTCTCCGCCTTGAGGGCGTGAGCAAGTCCTTTGGCGGTGTGCGCGCCCTTCGGGATGTTCGCCTCGACCTGCGGGCCGGCGAGGTACACGCATTGATGGGGGAGAATGGCGCTGGCAAGTCCACGCTCATCAAGATCCTCGGCGGCATATATCAGGCCGACAGCGCAGATATATCCATCGGTGGTCAGCGTCACACGATCGAGGGCGTCAAGGACTCGCAGAAACTTGGAATCAGCATCGTTCACCAGGAACTGATCCTGGTTGAAGGCATGACCGTCGCCGAGAACATGTTTCTCGGCAAGGAACTCAAGAATCGTTACGGCTTGATTGATCACGCCAGAATGGCTCGTGAGGCGAGCAAGGTGATCAGCAGGTTCGCCGTTACAATCGATCCCAATGCCGAAGTATCTTCGCTGAGCCTGGCCCAGAAGCAGATCGTTGAAATTGCCAAGGCGCTGCTCAATGAGGCGCGCATCATCGTCATGGACGAGCCAACGGCTGCCCTGACACAGGGTGAAGTCGAAAAGCTCTTCGAGATTGTGAGGCAACTGAAATCTCACAACTGCTCGGTGCTCTATGTGTCGCATCGCATGGAGGAAATCTTCGCTCTCTCCGACCGGATCACAGTCTTCCGCGATGGGCAGTACATTTCCACGGTGACGACCAGCAAGACGACGTCGGACGAACTGATCAGGTTGATGGTCGGGCGGGACTTGACTGACTTCTACCGCTCCAAACAGCACGACGTTGGCGAAGATACCGCGTTGCAGGTGAGCAATCTTTCTCGCGCGCCATTGCTCCGTGACATCAGTTTCGCACTCGGCAAAGGTGAAGTTCTCGGATTCTATGGGCTCATAGGGGCAGGGCGGACAGAACTCGCGCGTGTCCTCTTCGGCATCGATCGCAAGACAGGCGGAGACATTCGGGTCGATGGCAAGGACGTGACCATCAATTCGCCCACCGATGCCATTGGCCTTGGCATCGCGCTTGCTCCCGAGAGCCGAAAGGAACAGGGACTTGTTCTGGAACATAGCGTCGCCTTCAACATTACGCTTGCCATTTTGAAGCGTTTCCAGGGTGCGCTGTTCCTGGATAAATAGCAGGATACAGCAGCCGCGACCGACTACATCCGTCGCCTGGGCGTGAAGGTCTCCTCACCCTTGCAAAGCGCCTCGAAACTCAGCGGCGGAAACCAGCAGAAGGTCGTGCTGGCAAAGTGGCTTGCCATTGAACCGAAGGTCCTCATCCTTGATGAGCCGACGCGCGGCATCGACATAGGCGCCAAAACCGAAATCTATCAACTTATCGGACAACTCGCTGAAAGCGGGCTGTCGATAATCTTCATTTCATCCGATCTGCCTGAGGTCATGCATATCAGTGACAGGATCTGCGTGATGCGCAACGGAACCATAGCGGGAATACCGGCGCAGGCAGACTTCAGTGAAGAACTGATTCTTTCACTTGCTTCTGGAGTGGGCAATGACTGAGGTCGAAAACGTAAAACCTTCTGACGTGCAAGCGCCCCTTCGGGGCTTGCCCTTTGGTTTGTTCAAGAACGCTGGGCTGCTCATCGGCCTCGCCGCCTTGTGCATTGCGCTGAGCATAGCATCGCCAAACTTCCTTACCGAAGGCAACATACTGACGATTCTGCGGCAGGTGTCTGTCAATGCAATCATCGCGTTTGGCATGACCTTCGTCATCATTGTCCGCGGCATTGACCTGTCGGTGGGCGCAGTGATGGCCATGGTTGGAATTCTTTCCGTCGGACTTGCGACCCGTACCGGTCTGCCCCTGCCAGTTGCCGTAGTGATCGGAATGTCCTGCGGCACCATGATCGGTTACCTGAACGGCATCCTGGTTACGAGGCTGTTGCTCCCTGGCTTCATCGTGACGCTGGCAACCACCTACATCGCGCGAGGCATCGCGCTGGTCTACTCAGACGGCCGTCCCATTTACATCAAGGATGCGACGTTCAACGGCCTTGGAAACGATTCGCTCTTCGCAATTCCGATTCCCATCTACTACATGGCCGTTGCCTATTTGATCCTGACGGCGTTTCTGAGGTTCACGGCCTTTGGCAAACATGTCTACGCGACGGGTGGTAATCCCGAAGCCGCGCGTTTCTCTGGCATCAATACATCGCGCATTCAGGTTATTGCTTATACGCTGACGGCGTTCCTGGCCTCTCTTGCGGGCATCATCATGGCCGCGCGACTGTTTTCTGGCCAGCCGTCGGTTGGCACCAACGCGGAACTGGATGCTATCGCTGCCGTCATTCTGGGTGGTGCAAGCTTTTCGGGCGGTGTTGGAACCCTGACGGGCACGTTCATTGGCGCCCTTACGATCGGCGTTCTCAATAACGGCCTGAACCTGCTTGGCGTCAGCCCGTTCTGGCAGCTGATCGTCAAGGGAATCGTGATTCTGCTTGCCGTGTTTGCTGACGGATACAAGAAGCGTCGGGCAGGCTGACCCAAGGAGATGCTTGCCTGACTTGGGCGAGCGTGGAAGCCGCTCGCGACATTTGTCCGGCGCGCTGGGCCTACTTCCGGATGCCACTTTGCACGAGATGTGCCACAGTGGCCCGGGTGTTGAGGGAGCGCAGCCGATGACACAGGAAAAACTGTTCGCCTCGGGCACAGGAGAATGGACGGCAACGCCGGATGGCAACCGGCGCCGGGTGCTGTTGCATCGCCCCGAACTGATGCTGGTCGAGTTTGCCTTCGAGAAGGGGGGCATTGGTGCCCTTCATTCCCACCCGCATGTGCAGACAAGCTACGTGGTGGAAGGCGAATTCGAGGTCACGATTGCCGGCAACACCCAGAGGCTCGTCGCAGGTGGTGCCTATATCGTGCCGCCCAATGCCGTCCATGGCGTGAAGGCTTTGACGGCGGGCAGGCTCATCGATTCTTTCACGCCGCAACGTGATGATTTTCTTTGAGAGACGCCATCGGTCCGCCGCGCCTCACTGACAGGCCCACCACGGAACGGAAATGGAAAAATCACTTGCTTGACTCGTTGCATGAATTGAGGCACATTTTATTTCGGACGCCAAAATAAACCTATTCAACGAACGTCCTGCCTACCACATCCCGGTTCGTGTCGCGCTGGCTCGCGCGGCTTGTTGGCGTCCAAGGAGATGCGGGGGCACCAGGAGGAGAACAGAATGAAGCGTACAATTTTCGCGGCGATGGCCGGCGCCCTGATGCTGAGCGCATCAGCCGTTGTTGCCAATGCCGGCACGGTCGCAGTGTCGTGGAAGACCTTCCAGGAAGAGCGCTGGAAGACCGACGAAGCTGCCATCAAGGCAGTCGTTGAAGCCGCTGGCCACAACTATGTCTCGACCGATGCGCAGGGCTCGGCCCAGAAGCAGGCCGCCGACATCGAAGGCCTGATCGCCCAGAAGCCAGACGTGATCATGGTTGTTGCCTTTGACAGCGACGCCATCCTGCCGTCGATCCAGAAGATCAACGACGCCGGCA
>CAZUKI010000049.1:4454-14071 GCA_964620785.1 uncultured Aestuariivirga sp. | reverse complement strand
CGGCTTGCTCAATTCGAAAGGCTGGCAGCCGTCTTAGTCGTTGATCGCGGTGATCTTGACCTGATTGGCACTGCCAACGCCGGAGAACCAGATCTCGCCGTCACCGATCATCACGCCCTGCCAGTTCGCGAACAGGTTCTCATAGGCTTGCACATGAAGCGCCTGTTTCACCTTTTTGGTGATGACCTTGTCGTAGTCGGCAACGAAATGGGCGGCATCCCGGATCTTCACCGCCTTGTCGCCTATCCGCGCCTGGAAGGGATAGTCCACCAGCGCGGCAACGGCCTTCTTGTCGTCGCTGGCCACGGCCTTTTTCAAGGCATCGAAGAACGCATGATACCGCTCATGCTCGCCGAACAAGGCATCGAGATTGCTGTTCACCTCGCCAACGCTGCCAGAAAAGGCCGCTGGCGGCATCATCAACGCGACCAGGATCACCGCACTTACGCCAAGAATATGCTTCCGCATGATTGCTTCCCATGTTTTCAAGTTGCCAACAGGGAGGGCGCTCTAGTCCTATCGTCTCGCGCCAGCAATATGACTCGCGCGCAAAATTGCCGTCACACGCACAACAATGGTTGCGGCGTTAATGAACCGTGAAACCGAACAGTTGGATTGCGCCTGCGGCGGTGACCAGTAGGAAGGGCCGCCGCGCGCCCGCGTCAGGGCCGCTGCTAAGATTTTGTGCCAGAACGCGAAGCAGCCTCAGATCAGCTTGTACTGTTTTGCCTTGTTGCGCAGGAACGGCAGGCCATTGCCCATGACTTCCTCCATGTCCTTTGCAACCGGGCGCCAGACGGCGAGGCCATAGGCAATTTCCGGCATCATGTTGATGAAGCTTTCCATGGCAAGCCCGCCCTTGAAGCCGATGGCCGCGAGAGCTGCATAGATCTCGTCCCAGTCCACGGTGCCGCTGCCTGGCGTGCCGCGGTCGCTCTCTGACAGATGGATATATTTGATGTGCTCGCGGGCATCGAGAATGCCGTTGGCCGCGCCCTTCTCTTCGATGTTCATGTGATAGGTATCGAGATGGACGAAGATGTTGTCGGCGCCGACGCGCTCGATCATCTGCACGGCCTGCCAGCCGGTGTTGATCAAGTGGTTTTCGTAACGGTTCACCGGTTCGATGCCGAAGAGGATGCCGCGCGACTTGGCGTGTTTGGCGGCGGCCGCGAGGGCCCTGGCGATGTTGTCATATTCCTTCTGCGTGGGTGGAAGCCCGGTGCGTTCGCCGATGCCGCCATAGGTGACGCCGGAAAGCGCAAGGCAACCCATGTCGGCCGTCTTGTCGATGGCTACGCGCAGGTGCTCGATGGCCCCATCAGGATTGACCGAGGCCCAGTTCTGCTGCGGCAAGCCCAGCGAACAGACGGCCTTGAGGCCGTGCTTGTCCAGCAGGGCACGGGTGTGCGGGGCATCGACCGCGGGCGCGTTGAGCAGCGGGATCTCGATGAAATCCATCTTGTAGTGGACGGCGGCGGCGATGGCCTTTTCGGCGCCCGCCCTGTCCCAGTTCATCGTCCACATGCTGGTATGAACGCCAAAGCCTTGCATGATTCATTCCTTCTTTTGATGTGAGGTCCGGTACTTCGCGCCGGCCCAGCGCAGGATCATGACGCCGGTGAGGAACAACCCCCACACGGCCGTGGAAAGATGCTGGTTTGCCCCCAGCAGGTTGAGGCCGGAGGACAGCACCTGCAGGATGACGAGGGCGATGACCACGGGAACTACGCGGCCAAAGCCGCCAAACGGGTCAACGCCGCCGAGGAAGCAGGCCAGCACCGTGACCAGCAGCAGCGCCTCGCCGTGGCCGACGCGCACCGAGTTGAAGCGCGTGAGCATGAGAATGCCCGCCACCGCGCACATGGCGCCGGACAGCGTATAGATCAGTGTCAGCGTGCGCTTGGTGTGCAGCCCGGAATAACGCGCGGCGAGAATGTTTGAGCCGATCATGTAAACCGAAAAGCCATGGCGCGTGCGGGTGAGCAGGATGTGCCAGGCAACGGCGGCGAGCAGGAACAGGATGATCGGCACCGGAATGCCGAACACGATGCCGTGGCCGATTTCACCCAGGTATGGCGGGAAGCCCGAGATGTCGCCGCCGCGTGTCAGGAATTCGCCAAGCCCGCGCAGGAAAATCATCATGGCCAGCGACACGAGAATTGGATGGGCGCCGATATAGGCAATGACCAGCCCCATCACGAAGCCGGCAAGCGCCCCGACGGCAATGGCCGCCAGCGAGCCGAGCACGAAGGCACCCACCGGCGCATCAACGCCGCCATACTGGATCAGCACCCAGGCGAGCGTCAGGCCAGCGATATTGGCGGTGTAGATGACTGCAAGGTTGAAGCCGCCGGAAATGATCGGCATCAGCATGGCGAGCGTCAGCAGGCCAAGCTCGGGAAGCTGGAAGGCGATGGACTTGAAGTTTGCGCCCGTGAGGAACTGCGGCGTCGCCAGGGAAAAGGCCACAAGCACCACGAAGAGGAAGCCGATGAGGCCGAGAACCCCGGAACCGAGTTGCCGGTCAAGCCTGATGACGAAGTCGGGCATCAGGCTTCTCCCCGCTTGCGGCCCAGAAGCGCGCCGAATTTCAGGTTGGAGGTGGAAATCGCAAGCAGGATGATGACGCCAACCACCATCTTGAAGGCGAAGGGCGAAACACCCAGCAGGTTGAGGCCGTTCTGCGTGACGGCCACCAGCAGCACGCCGAGGAAACAGCCGATGACCGAGCCCCTGCCGCCGCCAAGGCGGGCGCCGCCCAGCACCACAGCGGCAAGCACGTCAAGCTCGCGACCAATGAGCGCCATCGGCACCACTTCCTGCACGATGTTCACCTGCATGAGGCCGCCGATCCCCGCCATGAGGCCCATCCAGCCGAAGGCGATGAACTGCATGGCGGTGATGTTGACGCCGGCCCGGCGCGACCCTTCCGGATTGTCGCCAAAGGCATAGAGCTGCCGCCCCGTGGTGGTGAAGCGGATCAGGATCCAGGTGGCGAGCGACACCACGATCATCACGGCGACCGACAGGTTGATGTCGGCCCAGGTGCCGTCCGCCGTCTGCGTCTCATAGATCAGGATGCGGCTGACCCACCAGTCCGGCAGGTCATAGATGAAGCGCCCCGAGGTGAAGAACATCAGCAATCCGAACAGCGCATTGTAGTTGGCGATGGTGACGACAATCGAAATGATGCGGAAGAAGTGGATGAGCCCGGCATTGAGGAAGCCGATGGCGATGCCGGCACCGCCCGCCACCAGGAAGCCGATGAACCAGTTGCCGCCGCCCAGCGCGGCAAAGACATAGACACAGATATATTGCACCACCGAGGCGGCAACCGCGAACGAGATGTCGATGCCGCCGGCAATCAGCACCACGAGCAGCCCCACCGCCCAGATCATGTTGACGGCGTTGTTGTTGAGCAGCGACGTGAAATTGGGAAGCGTGAGGAAACTGTCCGACGCCACCGACAGGAAAGCGCAAACGGCCAGGAGCACGACGAGGAGGCGCGCCTCCGTTGGATAGGCGCGGATGAGGCTACGCATAGACGGCTGCCTCCAATTGTTCGAGGCTCGTGGCATTCGGATCGAATTCATTGACGATGCGTCCGCCCGCCATGTGGAGAATGCGGTCAGCGTTGTAGTGCACTTCCGAGACTTCGTCGGAAATGAGCAGGATCGACAGGCCCTGATCTGCAAGGTTGCGGATGATCTTGTAGATGCCCGCACGCGCCCCGACATCGACACCCACGGTCGGGCAGTCGAGGATCAGCAGCCGCGGCTTTGTCGCCAGCCATTTTGCCAGCACCACTTTCTGCTGGTTGCCGCCAGAAAGCGTCGAGATCGCATCTTCCGGCTTGCCGATCTTGACGCCCAGTTCGGAAATCCCTGTAGCGACACTTTCGTCTTTCTTGCGCTCGGAGATGAGGCCGTTGCGGCCGGAGAGCCCCGGAAGGATCGACATCACCAGATTGTCGGCAATCGATTGCGGCTGGATGAGGCCAAGCGCCAGCCTGTCCTCCGACACATAGGCAATGCCCTCGGAGACCGCGTCACGGTTTGACGACATGTTGAGCGAGCGGCCATTCAGCATGATGCTGCCGAAATCGGCCCGTGTCATGCCGAACAGTGTGTGGGCAAGTTCGGTACGGCCGGCACCAATCAATCCGGTCAGGCCCACGACTTCGCCCTTGCGGATCGTGAAGCTGACGTCATCAAACTCGCCATGCCGGGCAAGATGGGAAATTTCGAGAACCGGCGCATTTGCCGAGCGGTCGAGTGCCGAGACTGTCTTGTCGAAGATCTTGCCCGTCATCAGTTCGGCAAGGCGCAGGTGCGTCATGCCTTCGGCCGGGAAGACGCCGACCAGCTTGCCATCGCGCATCACGGTAACCCGGTTGGCGATTTCCAGAACCTCGGCCAGGCGGTGGCTCACGAACACCACCGCAACACCCGCCTTCGACAAGGTGCGCACGACGTCGAGCAGGCGGTCGGTTTCAGCCTGGGTCAGCGAGGCGGTAGGTTCATCCATGAAGATGATGCGGGCATCGCTCACCAGGGCGCGGGCAATGGCCACCAATTGGCGTTGCGAGATGGGCAGCGTGTTGAGGCTGGCTTCGAGATCAAGCTCGACACCAAGCCGGCCGAGGGCCGCACGCGCCTTTTCGGCAATGGCCGCATAGCTTACCAGCCTTGGCTTGCCGCCAACCAGTGTTTCGAATGCAATGTTTTCGGCGACGGTCATTTCTCCGAACAGGGCGAGATCCTGCCAGATGACGGCAATTCCCTGCTGCCGGGCCGAGTTGGGCGTGACCGATGCAAGCCTCTTTCCGAAATAGTCCATCTCGGCGCCGGGCTCAGGCTGATAAACGCCAGTGATGATCTTGATGAGGGTGCTCTTGCCGCAACCATTCTCGCCTGCGAGGCAATGCACTTCGCCCTGGCCCACCTCGAAGGAAACATCGTCGAGTGCCCGCACGCCGCCGAATACCTTGGAGATATGGCGAAGGCGGATGGCTGGACTTGCCACCTCGGGTTCGATCTCGTGAACTGCCGCAGACATTTCCTGGCTCCTGGATGGCTGCGAGGCTATTCCAGATTTGTGTGGTTGGCACGCATGGTTTCCGGTGCAATCTTCAGCATGTCGCGGAGCTTCAGAACCATGACCTCGAAGAGCACGAAGAGCGCGCCCTCGAACAGCGAACCCATGGGCAGCACCGAGGATTTCTTCTCGCCCTGGTCATCGGCCATGGTCTGGGCCGGAATGGTAAGCACGAAATTGGCGAGGGCGGCTCCCCTGCTCTTCGGCTGGGCCGTAAGGAACAGAATGTCGGCGCCAGCCTGTTTGGCAACACCCATGAGGGCGAGTGCCGTGGAGATTTCTCCCGGCCCGCAGGTGACCATGAACAGGTCGCCCTTGCCGACCGGCGGTGTCGTCATGTCTCCTTCGACTGCGACCGGCAGGCCCATGTGATAGAGGCGCATGGCAAAGCCCATGATTTGCAGGCGCTCGCGGCCCCCACCAAAAACCACGATGCGCTTGGCCTTGGCGATCATGCCGAGCGCCTTGTCCACCTCGGCATCGTTCACACGGTCAAAGACAACGGCAAGTTCATTGAGCGCAGTGCGGTACAGCGAAGACATGAATGACTCCATGGGAAATTGCGCGCAGCGCGGCCCTTTGACCGCCCGCGACCAGACAGATTGGCAGGGGCCGCCGTTCGGCGGCCCCTGCTCACGCTTCTAAATTACAGGCCGAGATCGGCGAGCCCGTCGACGGTATCAGCGTTGATCGCCACCAGATTGTTGGTGATGATGTTCTTGCTGGCAGCATCCGGAGAGACCTTGCCGAGGCCGGGGATTTCCATGCCGTCAGTGATCGCCGTGCCATCTGCAAGCAACTTGCCGATGGTGACGAAGACACGGCCCGCTTCGGCCGGGTTCCACATGAAGCCGCCGGAGATCGCGCCATCCTTCACGAGCTTGCGGCCCTGGCCCGGCGAGAACGGACCGATGACATGCACCTTGCCGATGAGCTTGCGCTCCTCGATGGCGCGGCCGGCACCGATGGGTCCCTGGCTGCCGAAGCCGAGGAAGCCGACGAGATCGGCATTGGCGGCCATGACGTCGAGTGCCGTCTTGCGGCTGTCATCGACGCTTTCGGCAACGCCATAGCGCTCGCCGACAAGCTTCATGTCGGGATACTTCGCCTTCAGGTAGGCAATGGCGAAATCAGCCCAGGCGTTGTGCAGCGGCACGGTGAGCGAGCCGACAAACACGGCATAGCTGCCCTTGCCGCCAGCCTTCTGCGCGAACAGTTCGGCGTGCGTTTCCCCGAAGCCCTGCGCCGAAGCCATTTCAAAGTCCCAATCCTTGTGAACGATGCCGGGGCCTTCATGGGCCACGACCTTGATGCCGGCCGCCATGGCCTTCTCAAGAACAGGTTCCAGGGCCTTTTCGTCGTTCGGCACGACGCCGATGATGTTGACGCCCTTGGCAATCAGGTCCTCAATGGCGCGCACCTGCAATGCCGGGTCGGCGCTGGTCGGGCCGATCATCGAGGCATCGACGCCAAGCTTCTCGCCCATTTCCTTGATGCCCATTTCCATGGCGTTGAACCACGGAATGCCACCGATCTTCACAACCACGCCCATGGTCGGCTTGGCCTGGGCCATGGCAACGCCTGTGCCGGCAAACGGCACGGCGACTGCGGCACCGGACAGTGCCAGAAATTCTCTACGACGCATTTTCATCTCCCATTTCCTCCCGAATCTCGGGTTTTCTTCTTTTGCACAATCGATTGTTCACTGTATTACAATAAAATGACGGAGCCCCTGTCTTGGGAAACCGTTTGCGCTGGACGCGCTCTTGCTTTCAGTTGCACAATCGATGGCGCTACTTAAACGACAGATTCGAACTGTCGTCAATAGCGTGGTACTCCCGGATGAGAATTGCCCCATGAAGCCTCCCAACCGAAAGACGACGATCTACGACATTGCCCGCATTTCGGGTGCCTCTCCGTCTACGGTCAGCGCCGTCATCAACGGAACCTGGATGCGCCGCCGCATCAGCCCCAAAACCGTGGAGATGATCCGCAAGGTGGCCGACGACCAAGGCTACTCAATCAACATGCAGGCCCGCGGCCTTCGCCGCGCACAGTCCGGCATGGTGGGCATGATCATCCCGTTGCATGAAAACCGCTTCTTCTCCTCGCTCAGCCAGACCTTCGACACGCTGGCACGCGAACGCGGCCTGTGCCCGGTCATTGCCTCAACGCTGCGCAATCCGGCAGAAGAGCGGCGCGTTGTCGAAACACTGATTTCCTATGCCGTTGACGCGCTCTTCATTGTTGGTGCTTCCGATCCGGAACAGTTGGGCGAACTCTGCACGGCAGCCAACATGAAACACATCTATGTCGACTTGCCGGGCAAGGATGCGCCCTCGGTCATCACCGACAATTACGGCGGAGCACGCAGGCTGACGCGGCGCATACTTTCGGAAATGCCGCGACGTGACAGCAAGACACTGGATCGCCCCTACTTCCTTGGCGGTTCCGCGAGCGATTACGCAACCGCGCGGCGCATCGAGGCATTTCGCCAGACCGCCCATGAGGCAGGTTACAGCATCACCGACAGCCAGATCATTGAGTGCGGCTATGCGCCAAGGAGCGCGGCCGAGGCAGTCGCAAACTTGCGGCGGGAATTGGGTGGATTGCCGGGCGGTGTCTTCGTCAACTCCTTCACGGTCTTCGAAGGCGTCACAAGCCATCTCATGACCCTGCCGCCGGAGGCCGTCGCAGGCAGCGCCATTGGCTGTTTCGACTATGACCCCTTCGCGGCGTTCCTGCAGTTCCCCGTCCACATGATCCGGCAGGACTCCCAGCGCCTGATCTCGAAAGCCTATGAATTGCTCGACGAAGATGTCACCGGTTCAGTTGTGTTCGAGGTGGAACCGGAACTGATCGAGCCACGGACCTTTGCCATCCAGGACCTGACAAGCGTGGGCTGATTGAACGGTGCCTCGACTTTCGCCACTGGCTCGACCGATGGCGCCACGAATCGGCTTGTCGCAAGCACACCTTCGCCGGGTTGGCCTAGACAGAATCCGGAAGCAGGATCAAATCGCGCAGCGCAAACGAGATATCGACAGTCGAGCCGATGGGCGGCGGCGGCACGTCGGAACGGTTGAAGGTATCGAGTGACAGTGAGACGTCCTCAGCCGATGCGCGCAGGCGGATGACCGAGCCCAGGAAGCTCACCTCATCGACCTTCGCCGGAAGATGGAAATCACCAAGCTCCTTGCCGAGATGGACGGCCTCAGGGCGCAACGCAAGCTGCTGCCGCGCACCCTTCTTCTTGCCGGCAAGGCCCTCGGCGGAGGGCAGCTTTGCCTTGATGCCGCCGATCTTCACAACGCCCTTGGCCGCGTCTTCCACGACCGCCTCGAAATTGTTGAGCTTGCCGACGAAGTTGGCAACGAAGCGCGTTGACGGGCGGTTATAGACTTCATGCGGGCTGCCGACCTGCTCGGCGATACCGCCGTTCATCACCACCACGCGATCCGACATGGTGAGCGCTTCTTCCTGGTCATGGGTCACGAAAATCGTCGTGATGCCAAGCTCGCGCTGGATGGCGCGGATTTCTTCGCGCAGGCTGACGCGGATCTTGGCATCGAGCGCCGACAGCGGCTCATCGAGCAGCAGCACCCGCGGCCTGACAGCCAGCGCGCGGGCCAGCGCCACGCGCTGCTGCTGGCCGCCCGAAAGCTGGAACGGGTAACGCGCGCCAAGTTCGGCAAGGCCGATCAGTTCCAGCATTTCCTTCACACGCGCATCGCGCATGTCCTGCGGCTTGCCCGCCACCTTGAGGCCGAAGGCCACGTTTTGCGCCACCGTGAGATTGGGAAACAGCGCATAGGACTGGAACACCATGCCGATGTTGCGGTTGTTCGGGCGCAGGCTGACGATGTCCTTGCCCTCGATGCGGATGGCGCCGGAAGTCGGCGTCTCGAAGCCCGCCACCATGCGCAGCACCGTGGTCTTGCCGCAGCCCGAGGGACCGAGGAGCGAAATGAATTCGCCCTGCGCGATGTCGAGGTTGAAGTCTTTCACCACCCGCGTCGGCCCGAAGGTCTTTTCGAGGTGCTGCAATTGAAGAAATGTCATTGGCGCTGTGCCCTTGAGTGTTTCGAGAGGCGCGTGGCAAGCTGGATGAGCGCCATGCAGGCCCAGGTTATGGAAAAGGCGATGACGGCGAGGGCCGCCGGTTCATAGGCACGGTTGCCACCCATCCAGACCATGTAGGGGCCGAAGGCCGGACGGTTCAGCAGCGCCGCGAAGACATATTCGCCAATGACGATGGCAAAGGTCAGAAACGCACCCGACAGGATGGCAACGAGGACATTGGGCAGGATCAGTCGGCCCAGGATCGTCACCCAGCCTGCCCCCAGACTTTGCGCCGCCTCCGTCAGGGTCCGCACGTCAATGGTGCGGAGCCCCGTATCCACCGCGCGATACATGTAGGGAAGCGCCAGGATGGCATAGCCGAACATCAGCAGGATGTTGGTGCCGAAGACCGAGCCGGTCAGCGGCAGGTAGCTCGAAGTGTTGTAGAGCCTGAT
>CAZUKI010000049.1:0-4354 GCA_964620785.1 uncultured Aestuariivirga sp. | reverse complement strand
CCGAGGATGAAGGTGATCCACGACCAGAATCTGGCGGCCTTCATTTGAGCCACCTTTCCGCCCGCGAGCGCAGCACGATGTAGATGAAGTTGGCGATGCCGGTGATGACGATCATGCCGAAGGCAATGGCATAGCCGAGGTGCGGGTCCTGCAGCACGTCACCGCGGATCTGCGCGAAAAGAATGATCGGCACGATCGAAAGCGATGAACCGGTAAGCGCCATTGCCGTTGCCACCGCCCCGAAGGCATTGGCAAAGAGCAGCGCAAAGGTGCCGAGTAGCGACGGCCACAGGACCGGGAGCGCCACCATGCGCCAGTATTGTGCGCCGCTGGCGCCAAGGCTTTCAGCAGCCTCGCGCCAATCACGCTTCAGTCCGTCGAGAGCCGGCGTGATGATGAGCAGCATCAGCGGAATCTGGAAATAGAGATAGGCGAGCGTCAGGCCCGTGAAGCTGATGAGGTTGAAGCCGGTGGAATAAATGTTGAAACCGAACCAGTCCTTGAGCACCACGGTGAGCAGGCCAAGCCGGCCCAGCGTGGCGATGAAGGCAAAAGCCAACGGAACGCCTGCGAAATTCGAGGCAACGCCTGAGAATGTCAGCGTGGCACCGCGCAGGCCCGACGGCAGGCCGCCGCGCGTGATGGCGATGGCGAGCAGCAGGCCGATGACGCAGCCAAGCAGTGCTGTCAGCACGCTGAGCTTCATGGAAACCCAGGCGGCATTGACGATGTTCGGAGCGGCAAGTCCCTGGAGATTGGCGAGCGTCAGGCCACCATCCGGAGTGCGGAAAGCGCCGAGCACGATGTGAAGTGTCGGCAGGATCAGGAACAGGACAGCAAAGAGCAGGAACGGCGTAACGCCGAGCCAGTTCAGTGGAAGCGCCGGGCGCCGCGCGCCCTGGGCAGGAATGGACATATGGCCCCGCGAAGAAAGCCTCCGCCCCGGCATCGCGGGGCGGAGACCTGTTGAGTGCTTTACTGCACGTTCGCGCCGACGACCTTGTCCCAGCCTTCGGTCACGGCCTTCTTGTTGGCGGCCTGTTGATCGACGGAGGGGAACACGGCCCGGTCATAGGCCTCGGCAGGCGGCAGCTTGTCGAGGAGTTCCTTCGGAATCTTGCCGGCTGCAACCATGGCCGAGAAGCGCGCCGGGTGGCAGTAGCCCTTCAGCCAGGCGATCTGGCCTTCATCCGAATAGAGGTATTCCATCCAGAGCTTGGCTGCGTTGGGGTGCGGTGCATAGGCGGAGATTGCCTGCACATAGACACCAGCGAGCGAAGCGCCCTTCGGAATGACAACTTCCATCGGCGGGTTGCCGGCAAGGCTGTCACGCCAGGCAAGCAGGTTGTAGTCCCAGGCAGCAACGATCGGCGTCTGGCCCTGGGCGATGGTGCCGGACTTGGCAGACACGGGAACGAAGTTTCCGGCCTTGTTGAGTTCGGCGAAGAACTCCAGGCCCTTCTCGCCCGAAGCCTGGCCAGGCTCGGTGCCACGTGCCATGCCAGCAGACATGACAGCGAGGATTGCCTGGTTCGAGGCGCGCGGATCACCCGTCAGTGCGAAGGCATTGGCATATTCCGGCTTCAGGAGATCGGCCCAGTCAGCAGGAACGTTCTTCACGATGTCGGTGTTCACGCCAAAGGCCATGACGCCGTAATAGTCGCCATACCAGTAGCCATCGGCATCCTTCACGTTCGCCGGGATTTCATCCCAGGTCGAGACCTTGTAGGGCTGGATGAGCTTTTCGTCCTTGGACTGCGGTCCAAAGGCGAGGCCGACGTCGATCACGTCAGGGGCTTGCGGGCCCTTGTTGTCCTTGTTGGCGCGGATTGCTTCGAGCTCGTCAGCAGAACCTGCATCGGGGTTGAGCTCGTTAATCTTGATGTCCGGATACTTGGCCTTGAAGCCATCGATCACGCCACCATAGCCGCACCAGTCGTGCGGAAGTGCGATGGTGGTCAACTGGCCTTCAGCCTTTGCAGCGGCCTCGAGGTCTTCCATCGGTCCGGCGAAGGAAACACCCGCCATCGTCGTGGTCAACATCAGGGCCGTGGCAAGCGTCGCGCTGGCCAGTCGTCTAGTCATAGTCGTCATTCTGTCCTCCATGTGGGCGCCTGCTACTGGAAGATTAATGTAACAGGTGCATGACACTTTTTTTTGGTTGTCGTCAGAAACGGAAGCCTTGAGCTTCGGCTTCCGCTCGGATGTCCGATGCGCCAACACTGTCATGTAATTGTCACAATGTCATCACCCCGCCACTTCCACAGTGTGAAAACAGCCCTTCTTGGGCACGTTTCACAGCCCCGGCGCCACCGGCAATTCGCAACTAAAATGCATACAAAACAAGCGTTGCATGATTTTTGAAATCCATTTGACAAAATAATTCAATGGTGCGTTACTTCACTCAGGAACGGAGTGTGGATGTCGCTGCGTGGCACCAATCAGGAGATGGGACGGCCGTACAACCGGCGGGCCGTGCTTGAACTGATCCGCCTGCATGGCCCCATTGCCCGCAATGAAATTGCCGACCGCATCGGCCTCACCGTGCAGACCGTTTCAAACATCGTTCATGAACTGGAAGATGACGGCTTCCTGCTCTCCCTGCGCAGCAAGCCGCAGGGCCGCGGCGTGCCGCCAAGCAAGTTCACAATCAATCCGGACGGTGGCCACGCCTTCGGAATCCAGATCACGCCGAAGAGCCTCGAGGTGGCACTTGTGAAGCTTGATGGCAGTCCCCTCGCCGTCGCCCGCGAGGCCGCGGAAAATGTCTCACCACGCAAGGCCTTCACCATCATCCGCACCCTCATTGACCGCCTGAAGCAGCAATATCCTGACCGCCGCCTGCTCGGCGCCGGCCTTGCCATGCCGGGTCCGTTCGGCGTCGAATCCATGAGCTTCATCGGACCAACGACCCTCACCGGTTGGCAGGACGTCAACATCCGCGAGCAACTGGAAGCCGCAACCGGCCTGCCCTGCTTCATCGAAAGCGACATGGCCGCCGCCGCCCTTGGTGAACAGCTCTACGGCCTCGGCACAAACCTTTCCGATTACTACTACCTGTTTTTCGGTTTCGGCCTCGGCGGCACCATGGTGCATGATGGCGAAGCGGTGCGCGGCAACTGGGGCAATGCCGGTGAAATCGGCCATCTCGCGATGATCCCCGATGGCGAGCTTTGTGCCTGTGGTAATCGCGGCTGCCTTGAACGCTATGTCTCGCTTGAAGCCTTTGGACGCCGCAACATGGCCGAGACCGAGTGGACAACGGAAATTGCCGCGATCTTCGCCGGGGCAATACGCATGATTGAAAACAGCTACGACCCGCAAACCATCGTGCTTGGCGGCATGGCGCCGAAGAGCCTGCTCACCCGCCTCGCAGGCCTTGCAGACCGTCTTGGCAATTCCATTGCCGTGCGCCAGGACCGCACCGTGCCCCGCCTCATGGTGGCGAGCCTCGGCGAGGATTCGGTGCTGCGCGGAGCCGCGGCACTGGCGGTGCGCGGCGCCCTTGCGCCGATTGACGGCCGCATGTTCAGGACCACCACGGGATTTGCCGAACCGAAAGGAGTTGCCGATGAGCCAGCCGCTGTTGGTGCTTGAGGACATTCGCAAGTCATTCGGCGCCATCGAGGCGTTGAAGGGCGTATCGTTCTCGATCAACAAGGGCGAAGTGATCGCCCTGCTCGGCGACAACGGCGCGGGCAAGTCCACGCTCGTCAAGATCATTGCCGGTGGCCTGGAGCCGACCTCGGGCCGAATGCTGTTCGAGGGCCAGGAATATCGCGCCAAGTCGCCTGCCGAAGGCAAGGCGGCGGGCGTCGAGACCGTCTATCAGGACCTGTCGCTCTGCACCAATGTCGATGTTGTCGCCAACTTCTTCATGGGCCGCGAGATCACCCGGAATTTCCTCGGCATTCCGATCCTCGATGAGAGAGCCATGGAGGACGCCGTGGCCAAGGCGCTGGCCAGTGCCGGCACGCGCATCCCGTCGCTGCGCACCAATGTCGAGCACCTGTCTGGCGGCCAGCGCCAGGCCATTGAGCTCAACCGCTTTGTCCATTGGGGCGGCAAGCTGGTGCTGCTCGATGAACCCTTTGCAGCGCTCGGCGTGGAGCAAACTCGCCGCGGCCTCGAAACCATCCGCCAGGTGGCAAACCAGGGCATCGGCGTCATCGTCATCACCCACATCATGCAGCAGGCCTTCCAGGTCGCTGACCGCATCGTCGTCATTCGCCAGGGCGTTGTCGCCGGCGATGTGCCAACCCGTCAAACCAATCCCGATGACGTGATCAGAATGATCACGGGGGAATCACTCGCTGCATCCGGAACAGCGGGGAAAAAGTGAGTTATCCGGTAA
>CAZUKI010000048.1:10933-14160 GCA_964620785.1 uncultured Aestuariivirga sp. | reverse complement strand
ATTCCAATCCCGCCACCATCATGACCGACCCTGAACTGGCGGATGCAACCTACATCGAGCCGATCACCCCGGAAGTGGTGGCAAAGATCATCGAGAAGGAACGCCCCGACGCCATCCTGCCCACCATGGGCGGCCAGACGGCGCTGAACACGGCGCTGTCGCTCAACCGGATGGGTGTCCTCGAGAAATTCGGCGTGGAACTGATCGGCGCCAAGGCCGAGGCCATCGACAAGGCAGAGGACCGCGAACTGTTCCGCGATGCCATGACACGGATCGGCCTCGAGAGCCCCAAGTCCATGCTCGCCAATGCCTCGGCGGCCAAGGATGCCGACAAGGAACTCCAGGCGCGGCTCAAGGCCGAGGCCACTGACCCCGATGCCTTTGACCGGCAATGGGCCGAGGCCGAACCCGAGCGCCAGAAGAAATACCGTGACCGCGCCCTCGTCGAAGCCTTCGAGGCCATGCTGGCGATCGGCCTGCCCTGCATCATCCGTCCGTCTTTCACGCTGGGCGGCACCGGCGGCGGCATCGCCTACAACCGCGAGGAATTTTTCGACATCGTCGAGAAGGGCCTCGATGCCTCGCCAACCCAGGAAGTGCTGATCGAGGAATCGGTGCTGGGCTGGAAGGAGTATGAGATGGAAGTGGTCCGCGACAAGGCGGACAACTGCATCATCATCTGTTCGATCGAGAACATCGATCCCATGGGCGTGCATACCGGCGACAGCGTTACCGTCGCCCCCGCCCTGACCTTGACCGACAAGGAATACCAGATGATGCGCAACGCCTCGATTGCGGTGCTGCGCGAGATCGGCATCGAGACCGGCGGTTCCAATGTTCAGTTTGCCGTGAACCCGGCCAATGGCCGCCTCGTCGTCATCGAAATGAACCCGCGCGTCTCGCGTTCCTCGGCTCTTGCCTCGAAGGCGACGGGCTTTCCCATCGCCAGGGTCGCAGCCAAGCTCGCCATCGGCTACACGCTCGATGAACTCGCCAATGACATCACCGGCGGGGCGACACCGGCGAGCTTCGAACCGACCATCGACTATGTGGTCACGAAAATTCCGCGCTTTGCCTTCGAGAAGTTTCCCGGTGCCGAGCCAATCCTCTCCACCGCCATGAAGTCGGTGGGCGAAGTCATGGCCATCGGCCGCACCTTCCAGGAGTCGTTCCAGAAGGCGCTGCGCGGCCTCGAAACGGGCCTCACCGGACTCAATGAAGTGGCCATTCCCGGCATTGGCGAAGGCGAGGACGCCACCGCCATTCGCGCCGCCCTGAGCCGTGCCACGCCCGACCGGCTGCTGACCATCGCCCAGGCTTTCCGCCATGGCGCCACCGTCGAAGGAATCCATGCCGCCTGCCGCTACGAACCCTGGTTCCTGCGCCAGATCGAGGAACTGGTGCGCATGGAGGAGACGATCCGTGCACGGGGCCTGCCCAGGGATGCAGAGAACCTGCGCAGGCTCAAGGCCATGGGATTTTCCGACACGCGCCTGGCGCAGCTTGTTGGCCTGAGCGAAGCAAAGGTTGCCGCCCACCGCCGCAAGCTCGCGGTGCGCCCGGTGTTCAAGCGCATCGACACCTGTGCCGCCGAATTCGCTTCGCCCACGGCCTACATGTATTCAACCTACGAGACAGGCCTTGCCGGATCAGACGGCAACGAAGCCCAGGTGTCGGAGAAGAAGAAGGTCATCATCCTGGGTGGCGGGCCGAACCGCATCGGCCAGGGCATCGAGTTCGACTACTGCTGCTGCCATGCCTGCTTTGCACTGCATGATGCCGGCTACGAGTCGATCATGGTCAACTGCAATCCGGAAACGGTCTCGACCGACTATGACACCTCGGACCGCCTCTACTTCGAGCCGCTGACCGCCGAGGACGTGCTGGAAATCATCGCCGCCGAGCAGAAAAAGGGAACGCTGCACGGCGTCATCGTGCAGTTCGGCGGCCAGACACCGCTGAAGCTCGCCAATGCGCTGGAGCAGGCCGGCGTTCCGATCCTTGGCACCACGCCCGATGCCATCGACCTCGCCGAGGACCGTGACCGCTTTGCAAGGCTGGTGAGCAAGCTCAAGCTGCGCCAGCCGCAGAACGGCATCGCAACATCGGGCGCCGAAGCAAAGCGCATCGCCAAGAAGATCGGCTTTCCCGTGGTCATCCGCCCCTCCTATGTGCTGGGCGGACGCGCCATGGAGATCGTGCGCGACGATGCCCAGCTGCAACGCTACATCACCGAGGCCGTGGTGGTCTCGGGCGAGTCACCGGTGCTCATCGACTCCTATCTCTCCAACGCCATTGAAGTCGATGTCGACTGCATCTCCGACGGCAAGGATGTGTTCATCGCCGGCGTCATGGAACATATCGAGGAAGCGGGCATCCATTCCGGTGACAGCGCCTGCTCGCTGCCGCCCTATTCGCTGAAGCCCGCCGTCATCCGGGAACTGGAAGCGCAGGCACGGACACTGGCCCTTGCCCTCAAGGTCGTCGGCCTGATGAACGTGCAGTTCGCGGTGAAGGATGATGTTGTCTATATCCTCGAGGTCAATCCGCGCGCCTCGCGCACCGTGCCTTTCGTCGCCAAGGTGATCGGCCTGCCGGTCGCCAAGATCGCCTCCCGCGTCATGGCGGGCGAGAAGCTTGCAGGCTTCAATCTCAAGACGAGGAAGCTCACGCATGTGGCGGTGAAGGAAGCGGTATTCCCCTTCAACCGCTTCCCCGGCGTTGACACGCTGCTGGGCCCTGAAATGCGTTCAACCGGCGAGGTCATGGGCCTCGACACCGGCTTCGACATGGCCTTCGCAAAATCGCAGCTGGGTGCGGGCATGCGCATGCCACGCACCGGCAACGTCTTTGTCTCGGTCAAGGAGGCAGACAAGCAGCGCGTGCTGCCGGCGATCCGCCAGCTTGCCGACATGGGCTTCGGCATCAGGGCGACGGGCGGCACCCACAGCTACCTCGAGAGCAAGGGCGTTCCCTCCACCAAGGTCAACAAGGTGCTGGAAGGCCGCCCGCACATCGTCGATGCCATCAAGAACGGCGATATCCAGCTGGTGCTCAACACCACCGAAACCCGCTCCTCCGAGTCGGACTCGAAGTCGGTGCGGCAGACAGCCGTCATGCAGAGGGTGCCCTATTACACGACCCTGCCCGGCATCCTTTCGGCCACCAAGGCCATCGCCGCCAACAAGGCCGGGACGATCGAAGTCAGGCCATTGCAGGATTACTTC
>CAZUKI010000048.1:0-10833 GCA_964620785.1 uncultured Aestuariivirga sp. | reverse complement strand
GCCAGCCCCGCCAGCAGCCCCCAGAAGGCCGCACCGACACCCAGCAGCGAAATGCCGGAGCCTGTGACGAGGAAGGTGACGGCCGCTGCCTCGATGTCCTTGTGGTTTTGGACCATCGCCATGAGGCCGCCGAGAAACGGCGACAGCAGCGCAAGCCCTGCCACCGTGGCAACCAGCGGCGCCGGCAGCAGGCCGAGCACCGCCACGAATGTTGCGGCGGCAAGGCCCGCCACCGCATAGATCACCGCATAGGGAATGACGATCTTCCAGCGTTCCGAGGGTTCGGCATGCACATCCTTTCCCGCCGCCATGGCCGCGGTGATTGCCGCCATGTTGACGGCATGGGCGCCGAACAGTGCCGCAACCATGCTGGCGAGGCCCGTCACGAAGATGCTGGATTGCACTGGCGGCTCATAGCCGTGCGATTTCAGCACGGCAAATCCCGGCAGGTTCTGCGAAGCCATGGTCACGAGGTAAAGCGGCAAACCAATGCTGATGACGGTGCGCCACTCGAAGACTGGCATGACGAACTGTGGCTGCGTGAGTGCTGGCACGACCGGTGCTGAAAACGCACCCGTGAAGCCCGCCAGCAGCAGCGCTGCCGCAACGATGACCGGCACTGAATAGAGCGGTGCCACATGCCGCAGCACGAAAAACAGCACGGCGAGCGGCAGCACCAGCAGCGGATCCGAAACGGCAGCCCCCGGAACGGCGAGCACATAGTGCAGCAGCACGCCCGCCAGCATGGCACCTGCAAGCGTGGATGGCAGCTTGTTGATCGCAGCGGCCAGTGGCTTTGCAAAGGCCGTGACCACCATCAGGAGCCCGGCAAAGAGGAACGCCCCGACGGCTTCCGGGAAATTGCTGGTGGCGTGGCTCGATGCCAGCAGTGCTGCGCCCGGCGTCGACCACGCCACGATGATCGGTATCCGGTGCCTGAAGCCGAGCAGCAGCGATGTCACCGCCTGGGCAAGGCACAGTGCCGCGATGGCCGATGCCTGTTGTGCTGGCGTGGCTCCGACCGAGCGCACCGCGTCGAGGACGATCAGCACCGTTGACGAGTAGCCAACGACAAAGATGGCAATGGCGTTGAAGCTGAGCGACAGCCACTCACTGAACCGCGTTTGCGTCACGGCAGGGGAACTTCCGGTTCCATCTTCACGTCGGAGAGGATGAGTGAGGTCCTGACGCTGTCGACATTCGGCGCCTTGAGCAGCGCCCCGTTGACGAAACTCTGGACGGCTTGCAGGTCACGCGCCACGCACACCAGCACATAATCAGCCCCGCCCTGCACGCCATAACATTCGCGCACCACGGGCCAGGTCTTCACCTGCCGCTCGAAGGCGTCCATCTCCGGCTTGGCCTGGCTCTTGAGGCCCACCAGCACGAACATCTTCACCGCATAGTCCAGCCGCTCACGATTGAGCTGGGCCCGGTAGCCGGCAATCAGGCCGGCCTGTTCCAGGGCCTGGACACGCCGTAAGGTGGGCGGCGGAGAGAGCCCGACACGGCCTGCAAGCTCGACATTGGAAATTCTTCCATCTCTTTGAATTTCCCGCAGAATTTTCCAGTCTATGGTGTCAGGCTCGCCGTGCTTGTTCATGGCCCGCGGCTTTACGCAATAAAATTGCGCCCGGCAAGCCTAGGGCGCAGGGAATCTGGACCTGTGCGCAATGCCTTGTGTGGCCTTGGACCCACTCCCCATATAAGCTATGCTGAATTTTCATAGCAATTCTCGAGCGAACTCCTTGCCATGACGAAGCGTCACGCCAAAGTCCTGATCCTGGGCTCCGGTCCAGCTGGCTATACGGCCGCAATCTACGCGGCCCGCGCCATGCTGCAACCTATCATTGTTCAGGGCATCCAGCCCGGCGGCCAGCTCACCATCACCACCGATGTCGAAAACTATCCGGGCTTCGCAAAGGCGATCCAGGGCCCCTGGCTCATGGAAGAGATGAAGGCCCAGGCTGAACACATGGGAACCGAGGTGATTTCCGACACCATCACCGAGGTGAAACTCAAGAGCAAACCGATCTGGCTCAAGGGTGACAGCGGCACCGAATACACTTGCGATGCGCTGATCATTGCAACGGGCGCCCAGGCCAAGTGGCTCGACCTGCCCAGCGAGAATGCCTTCAAGGGCTTTGGCGTTTCTGCTTGCGCAACCTGCGACGGGTTCTTCTATCGCAATCGCAAGGTGCTTGTGGTTGGTGGTGGCAATTCAGCCGTCGAGGAAGCGCTGTTCCTGACCAACTTCGCCAGTGAAGTGACGGTGATCCACCGCCGCAACGAGTTCAAGGCTGAGCGCATCCTGCAGGACCGCCTGTTCAAGCATCCCAAGATCACGGTGAAATGGGACACTGCACTTGACGAAGTGCTGGGCACCGCCGATCCGCGCGGCGTCACTTCGGTGCGCCTGAAGAACGTCAAGACCGGCGCCACCGAGGAACTGGCAGTCGATGGCGTGTTCATTGCCATTGGCCACAAGCCCGCAACCGAACTGTTTGCGGGCCAGTTGCCGTTCAAGAACGGTAATTACCTCATCACCAAGCCCTGGTCGACGCAAACCGATATTCCCGGTGTCTTTGCAGCAGGCGATGTGACTGACGATGTCTATCGCCAGGCGGTGACTGCGGCCGGCATGGGCTGCATGGCGGCCCTGGAAGCCGAGCGCTATCTCCACGCCGAGAACGCCTCGCAGAAGATTGCAGCGGAGTAAGCGATGGACTGGGACAAACTCCGTATCTTTCACGCCGTCGCCGACGCTGGCAGCTTCACCCATGCGGGCCATGAGCTGAACCTGTCGCAGTCAGCGGTAAGCCGCCAGATCAGCGCGCTCGAGGAGGACCTGCGCGTTCCCCTCTTCCACCGCCATGCCCGCGGCTTGATCCTCACGGAACAGGGCGAAGTGCTTTACCGCACGGCTCATGACGTGTTCACCAAGCTTGCCGCCGCCAAGGCGCGCCTCATGGACTCGCGCGAGAAGCCGTCCGGCGAGCTTCGCGTGACGACGACGGTCGGCCTCGGCTCCATCTGGCTGACGCCGCGCCTCAAGGAATTCATGGAGCTCTATCCCGACATCCAGGTGCAGATGCTGCTCGAGGACGAGGAACTTGACCTCTCGATGCGCGAGGCCGACGTGGCGATCCGCCTGCGTATGCCGACCCAGCCCGATCTGATCCAGCGCAAGCTCTTCACCGTGCATCATCACATCTTCGCCTCGACGGATTATGTGAAGAAGCACGGCATTCCGAAGTCACTTGAGGAACTCGACAAGCACAAGATCCTGATCTTCGGAACCTCCGCAACCTACCTGAGCAACCTCTCGGTGTTGCAGACGGTGGGCCGCAATGAAGGCGACCCGCGCCCGGTGGCACTGCGCGTCAACAACGCCTATGGCCTTCGCCGCGCCGTGCAGGCCGGTTCCGGCATCGCCATCCTGGCCGACTATCTGGTCGCACCTGACATGAACCTTGTGCAGATCGACCTGCCGGTCGAGACGCCGGAGTACGAAACCTATTTCGTCTATCCGGAAGAACTGAAGGACACCAAGCGCGTCACCGCCTTCCGCGACTTCATCGTCGCCAAGGCGCGGGAGTGGAGCTTCTAGCCGCGCTTCAGTCGAAGTCGCGGCGCTGCAGCAACACCAGTTCCTTGCCGCCAGCATCCAGTAGCTTCAGCTTGAGATGGCTGATGTCCGCCTGCTTCGTTGCGGTGAGTGCGGCACTCAGCATGTTCTCGGTCTTCATCTTGGCTTCGTCACAGGCCATGCGCGTGCTGGCAAGGGGCCCGAAGGTCAGCGATGGTCCGTCCTGTGTGTAGGATCCGGTAAAGCGATTGCAGCCAAGCCTGCCCGTGACCTTGCCATCAGCCTCGAACTTCACAACGACGCCATTACTGTCATCGCCTCCGAGGCCCCATTCAGACCCCGCCAGTGACATGACGCCGTCAGCCATCACGGCCGTGACCGTAAGGGCGCTGGCAAAGAGGAAGGGCAGAAAGTGACGCATCGCTGAAGCTCCAGTTTTTTGCTCCCATTTCCGTTCCAATGCGGCGGGAGCATGGCAAATCTCGGCCTTTCAGCCTATTTCGCAGGTGCAAAAACATCGCTAGAGTGCACGCCATGTCCTTCAAAACCATTACCCACGCCCCCGCCCGCCTGAATCGCTCTGAACTGGCTGTTCCAGGATCCAACCCAAAGTTGTTCGAGAAGGCCGCCGCCTCGGCCGCCGATGTTGTGTTCCTCGATCTCGAGGACGCCGTCGCCCCCGATGACAAGCCGCAGGCCCGGAAGAATGTGATTGCCGCCATCGGCGACATCAACTGGGGCAACAAGAGCCTGTCGGTGCGCATCAACGGCCTCGACACCCATTTCATGTATCGCGATGTCGTCGACGTCCTGGAACAGGCCGGGGACCGCCTCGACCTCATCATGATCCCCAAGGTCGGGACCGCTGCCGACGTCTATGCCCTCGACATGCTGGTAACCCAGGTCGAGGCGGCGCGCGGGCGCAAGAAGCGCGTGGGCTTCGAACTGATCATCGAGACCGCACTTGGCATGCAGAACATCCATGAGATCGCCGCCGCAAGCCCGCGCAACGAGTCTCTGCACTTCGGTGTTGCCGACTATGCGGCTTCAACGCGGGCCCGCACCACATCGATCGGTGGCGCCAATCCGAACTATGCCGTGCTGACCGACAAGGATGCCGACGGCGCCCGGAACGTCCATTGGGGCGACATGTGGCACTATGCCGTGTCACGCATGGTGGTGGCGGCCCGCGCCAACGGCCTGCGCCCTGTCGATGGTCCCTTCGGTGACTTCTCGGATGCTGATGCCTACAAGTCAGCCGCCGCCCGCTCCGCCGTTCTGGGCTGCGAGGGCAAATGGGCGATCCATCCTTCGCAGATCGCATTGGCGAACGAGGTCTTCAGTCCTTCACAGAAGGACCTCGACCAGGCGCGGCGCATCATTGCCGCCATGAAGGAAGCAGAAGCCCAGGGCAAGGGTGCCGTGTCGCTGGATGGCAGGCTCATCGACTACGCCTCGATCCGCCAGGCGGAAGTTCTTGTCACAAAGGCCGAGCAGATCGCCCGCGGCTGACCCTCACAACTGACACGCAATCACGCGACGGCTTCGCCATGCGCGAACTTGCTCGCGTGTTCCTTGGCGACCAGCGCCGTGACGTCCTGGGCTTCGAGCGGCGCATGGAAGTGATAGCCCTGAAGCTCCGTGCAGCCGGCAAGATGCAGCACCTTGACCTCGTCGATGCTTTCAACGCCTTCTGCCGTGACTTCCGCGGAAAGGCCGCGCGCCACCAGAAGCACGCCTTGCACGACGGCGAGTTCTCCCGGGCTCGTCAGCACCTTGTTGACGATCGACTTGTCGATCTTGATCCGGTCGAAATGGAACTTCCGCAAGTAGCCGATGCTGGAGAAGCCCGTCCCGAAATCATCGAGTGCCACCTTGACGCCAACACTCTGCAACGCCTTGAACACGAGCTTGGCACGCTCGGCATCATGGATCAGCGATGTCTCGGTGATTTCGAATTCGAGCCGCCCCGGCGCGATGCCGTGGCTGGCGAGCGTCGAAAGGGCACGCTCCACGAAGCGTGGATTGTTGAGCTGCACCGCAGAAATGTTGACCGCCAGCCGCAGCGAAGGCCAGTTGCGGGCTGCGGCACAAGCCTTCGTCAGGATGAGGTCTCCAAGATCGTCGATGAGGCCGGAGCTTTCGGCAACCGTCACAAACTTTTCCGCCTCGACCTGGCGTGACATGCCGGATGGCCAGCGGGCCAGGGCCTCAACCCCCGTCACGTCTCCTGTGCGGGCACTGACCACAGGCTGGAACAGGATTTCCAGGCTGCCCGCCTGGATGATTTTCTTGAGTTCGGCGGCAATTGCGATGCTGTCATAGCGATCGCTGTCGAAGCTCGTATCGAAGGTGCACAGCCGGTTCTTGCCCTCGGCCTTGGCGCGATACATGGCAACGTCGGCACGGCGCAGGATCTCGGTCTCGTCCTCGTCCAGAACACTCTGGGAGATGCCGATGCTCGCCCCAACCAGTGCAAGCCTGCCTTCCATGTCGAAGGGCTGGCTCAGGAGCTTGATGAGCCGGTCGGAGAACTGCCGCACCATCGCCTCGGCCCTGTTGCCCTTGTACATGATGACGAATTCATCGCCGCCCATGCGCGCAACGGTTTCGGCTCCTTGCGCCAGCTGCGTGATCCCGGTGGCAACCATGCAAATGAGCCTGTCGCCAAATTCATGGCCGTAGCTGTCATTGACTTCCTTGAAACTGTCGAGGTCCACGAAGGCCAGGGCGTAATTGCCATCTGGCTCCTTGGTGGCCGTCCGCATGGCCGCGATCAACGCATGGCGGTTGGCAAGGCCCGTCAGGTGGTCACGCATGGCATCGCGCGAAGCGGAAGCTTCGCTGGCCAGGATCTGTTGCAGAAGCCGCCAGCAGACAAAGGCGATTCCTCCCATCACAAACACCATGAAGCCCAGCACCATGCCGGCCTTCCGCCAGGCAAAGCCGGTGACGATTTCGCCCACCGCAAGGTTCTGCCAGGTGGCACTGAGGCCCTTCTTCCCGACAAGATTCTTCAGAACGGCATCTTCGGTCTCCTCGCCGCTGGGCCTGTGAAATGCCAATTTCGAAACGACCAGTTGTTTTTCGAGAAGATCAAGCCGCCGCTCGGTGAGCAGGCGGACAAACAGCAGGAGCTTCTGGTCACCCCTTACGACCCCACGCGGATTGGCGATCGGTGCCACCGATACTGCCGCCGGTCCAAAACCTGTGTAGAGGAATCCTGTCAACACGCCATTGGACACCGGCAGGTTCAAAAGCTCGCTGCGCAACTCTCCCGCCGTCACGCCCGTCAGCGCAAAGAGCGAAATCGCCCGTGTCGGCTCAGTCGAATTATGCGCGAGCACCTCTCCAGTGCTGGCGCGAACGACGGCGACTATGTCATAGGCTGCGCCAACGCTGATGGTCCTGCCCCAGACACGCTGGAACCACACCGTATCGATTGGATCGGAGGTCCGGCGCCAGGCCTCTTCCCAGTTGGCATTTTCCACCGCCAGCCGTCCAAGTTCGCGCGCCTGGCCGTTCAGCGCCTCTGAAATGGCAATGCGGTTGCGGGCGTTCTCGGCCTGGTTGCTGCTGCTTTCGACGCGCGAGAGCAAATCATAGGTCAGGCCGACCGCGCCCAGCGACGCGAGCGCCAGCGGCAGCACAATTGCAATCAGAAATCGCCAGCCTGTAATGGCCTGCATGAACGTTTCCCCGGTATTGCATCCAGCTTGCGGATACAATCTTAAGGGGACTTTACATTGCAAGCTCAACTCGCAGCAGTTGTAGCAGCGTGTGACACTCACGCAGATTCATGGTGAATCAAGTCTTAATGACCGGCAGCAATTTGCTTCAGGGCCCGCGCGCCTGCGCCACCACCTGGTCCGCCGCTCGTCCCGTCAGTTCCGCGAGATGGTCAAACTGCGTGATGAAGGTGCCGACGCCGGCGGTCGCCGATCTGATCTCGATGATCAGGGAGGCCACCTCGGATTCCGGCATGTGCGCCCTCACCGTGTCCCAGCCGGGCCAACCCTCGCGGCCATCAAAACCGAGAAGTTGCCCGCGATGACCCGTGACGATCTGGTTGACCCGCGCCGTTGCCGAACTCGGCACGTGGATCTCCACCAGCAGGATCGGCTCCAGCAGCACTGGCGAGCATTGCGGCATGCCCTCGACCATGGCGATGCGCGCCGCCGTCTTGAAGGCCATCTCCGAGGAATCGACATCGTGATAGGAGCCATCCGAAAGGTTCACGGAGAAATCCACCACCGGAAATCCCAGCGTGCCCTTGTGCATCCAGTCCCTGATGCCGTTCTCGACGGCGGGAATATATTGCTTGGGCACCACGCCGCCGGTGATCGTATCGGAAAACACGAAGCCCGATCCGCGCGGCAGCGGTTTGATCTCCACCACCACGTCACCATATTGCCCGTGACCGCCAGATTGCTTCTTGTGCCGGCCGCGAATGCTCACCGGCTTGCGGATCGTTTCCTTGTAAGCGATGCGGCGCGGCTTCGTCTGCGCATGGACGCCGAACTTGCTGGCAAGCCGCTCCACCGCCACGCGCAGGTGCATCTCACCCTGCCCCCAGATCACCATGTCGCCCGTATCGTGGTCATGGCTGAAGGCCAGTGACGGGTCCTCCTCCACTAGCCGGTGAATGGCGGTCGTCAGCTTCACTTCATCTTTCTTGTCGGCAACCGTGATGGCGAAGCCATAGACACCGGTTTTCGCCTGCGCCGTGACAAGCTGCTGGCAGGGTCCCTTTGCAGATGACAGCGTTTCACCCGTCATCACCTGCTCGAGCCGCCCCATCGCAACAACCTGGCCAGCCACAGCCTTGGCGGCCTTTTGCGGCTGCGTTCCCGCAAAGGCGGTAAGACCGGCGATGCGGGCCTCGCGGCCCTGCCCGTCATAGAGCACCATGCCGTCGCTCGTTTCACCGGCAAGCACACGGACCACCGAAAGCTTGCCGCCCTGGTTGCTGTGTTGCGTCTTCAGCACCTGCACCAGTGCGGCGCCATCCGCCTTGGCGCCGAGCCTCGCACAGGTCTGCGTAACACCGGCAATGTCGTGGCGAATGGATTTCAGGAGGCGCCCGATACCATTGCCATGTTCGGCGGAACCGAACAGCACCGGCACCACATTGCCATCGCTGATGTCACGGGCGAGATCGGCAAACACCTGCTGGCGTGGCGGATCAAGATCAGCCAGCAATTGTTCCATCAGGGTATCGTCATGGTCGGCAAGCGATTCCAGCAGGGTGAAGCGCTCGCTCTTTTCCAGTTCCTTGATGTCGGACGGCATGTCCACGACACGGCTTTCCGCCAGTTCCTGGTAGATATGCGCGCGCTCCAGCGCGAGATCGATGAAGCCTGTGACGACGCCACTTGTCCAAATGGGAAGCTGGCGGAGGACTAGGGTTTTCGCGCTCGCAGGCTGCATCCATTGCAGCACATCGCGCGGGCCAACCTCTGCCTTGTCGATCTTGTTGAGAAAGATGATGCGTGGAATGCCGATCTCATCGAGTTCGCGCAACATCAGTTGCAGGGCGGGAGCCTTCTTCTCATCGGCATCGACAACGACGATGGCTGCATCGCAGACCGGAAGGATCGACCGCGCATCGGCGGAAAATTCGATGGAGCCCGGACAATCGGCAAAGGTGATCTGCTCACCCATGAAACTGACTGTTGCGAAATTTGCCTCAACACCCATGGCGTGGGCGCGCGCTTCCGGCGAGGTATCTCCAGCCATTGATTTGTCGGCGGCTTTCCCCTGGCGTGTAACGGTGCCGGTTCGAAATAGAATGGCTTCGAGAAGCGTGGTCTTTCCACTTTGATAGGGTCCGACGATGGCGATCAACCGTGGACCCGCATCTTGTCTGCCGTTGGCAACACTCATGGCCTTCCTCCCGCATTATTGTTCTCAAGCGTGGAGGCAACCCTGACAAGCGACCCGGAACCGCACGCAGGGCAGCTCCAGTTGAAGACTGTGACTCTTAATTGCGGGGGCCGCAAGTGTCCTGTTGCTTGCCGCCTTCGGATGCGTCGCGGATAGTGGCAGCACTTGCGCGTGATCAAAAAGCAAAGGGAGGCAGCGACGGCGCGCTGCCTCCCGGTCTGTCAAATTCTACAGAATGTTTACTTGCTGACGTGCAGGCGGCGCAGGTGCAGGCTCTGCACACCGGCAGCAACATTGAGGCCGGTCTGGGCCTGAACGCTGATGGGCTGCAGGTTGATCGACTTGCGGAAGCCGCCGACCAGCGCATTGGCGCCCAGTCCAAGGCCAACCGTCGCCTCGGCGCCAGCACCGGTGTAGCTGCCCTTGAGCGAGCCGGCCTTCAGCTTGCCGGGTGCGAAAACGACCCAACCCAGAACTGTTTCCTGGGTGATGCCGAGGTCAAGGCCGAGCTTGCCGATCGAACCCGTATAGTGTTCGCGGGGACCACCACCGGCCGGCGAGAACACGCAGTCGACGTCCTTCGAGGACCCGATGATCCAGCCGATGCCACGGTCAGCGTGGCACTTGAGGAGCCCCACCTTGATGCCACCGCCTGCCGAAGCAGAACCTGCGCCCAGCACAACGGCCGCTGCGGAAATGATTGCAATTGCTGTCTTTTTCATAACTTCCTCTTCTTGTTCAGTATGTCGATATTCCCGCTTCATGGCGCAAATGCGGCCAGTCCGGCACGCCTCTCGCCCTATTCTTCGGCATGCCCGGAACGCCATTGTCCGGCAGAATCACCGCTTCCGCCGCTCCGGTCAATGCCGCCTTCCTAGCGAAGGTTTCCGCAGAAACGTTGAATGCGCTGGCAGGCATCCTCCAGTGCGGAGGTGGCGGTCGCATAGGAAATGCGGAAATAGGGCGAGGTGCCGAAGGCCGCGCCATGAACCGCTGCAACACCTTCCGCGGCCAGCAGCTCGCTCACGAAATCCTCATCGCTGCCGATGACCTTGCCGGAGGGCGCCGTCTTGCCGATGGTGCCCTGGCAGGATGGATAGACGTAGAACGCACCTTCCGGGGTCGCGCAGGTCAAGCCCTTCGCCTGGTTCAGCATCGACACCACAAGGTCGCGACGCTCCTTGAACACCGCATTGTGCCGCGCAATGAAATCCTGCGGGCCGTTGAGTGCCTCAACCGCGGCCCACTGCGCAATCGATGACGGATTGGAGGTGGATTGCGACTGCAGCTTGGCCATGGCCTTGATCAGGTTCTCGGGGCCAGCACCATAGCCGATGCGCCAGCCGGTCATGCAGTAG
>CAZUKI010000047.1:12575-14397 GCA_964620785.1 uncultured Aestuariivirga sp. | reverse complement strand
TCGGAGATTGAACCGGCATTGCCGGTGCTTTTTCTCGACACCGAGAAGCTGTTTCCGGAAACGCTGGCCTATGTGGATGAACTGACGCAAGCCCTTGGCCTTACGGACGTGCGCCATGTCAGGCCGTTTGCCGAAGATCTTGCGGAGCAGGATCCGGTGGGAAACCTGCATCTCTACGACAAGGACCTGTGCTGCCACTACCGCAAGACCGTTCCCATGCGCGCGGCCCAGGTGGAATTCGATGTGCTGATTTCTGGCCGCAAACGTTACCATGGGGCAACGCGCACGTCGCTTGACTTCATTTCGCTGCAGGACGGCAAGATCAAGGTTGAGCCGCTTGCGGCATATTCTGCACTGGATCTCCGTGCCTACATGCAGACTCATCATTTGCCTTCGCACCCGCTTGCCCTGCAGGGTTACAGATCGATAGGTTGCGTGCCCTGCACGGTTGCGGGTGGAAGTGACGAAGATCCGCGCGCTGGCCGGTGGTCCGGCACCGACAAAACCGAATGCGGCATTCATTTCAGCGCAAACGGGAAAGTGATACGAACAGAGGTGCGCCAGGCGGCAGGTGCCCTAACGTAACTTTCCAGAGCGGGGCCGCCATGGATGTGTTCTGGGCTTTTGCGATCGTCGGTTTCCTTGCGCAGTTGATTGATGGCGCCCTGGGCATGGGATTTGGTGTCATTTCGTCATCGATCCTGCTGGGACAGGGCATCGCCCCGGCGCTTGTGTCGGCAAGCGTCAACGCCGCGAAGATTCCAACCACCGGAACGGCTGCCTTTTCCCACTTCATCAATCGCAACCTGGATCGGCACACTGTCATCGCGCTTTGTGTGTTTGGCTCGCTTGGCGGTGTCGTCGGCATGTCGGTGTTGACCAGCCTCAAGGGTCCCTGGCTCAACTATCTCGTCATGGCCTATCTCTATTTCATCGGCGTGCTCATCATCTGGCGCGGGGTGACTGGCCGCTCGCCGCGCCTGCTATCGGCCAGCTACAAGCGCCTCGTGGGTTTCGTCGGTGGCGTGGTGGAAGGCATCGGTGGAAGTTGGGGACCGATCGTCACGACAAGCATTCTCGGTTCAGGTGTGGAGAGCCGCTACGCCATTGGCTCAAGCAACTTCTCGGAATTCATTGTCAGTGTTGTCGTGTTCTCCGCCTATACGGTTGCCTTTGCGGTGGGACACTGGGACGTGGGAGACGACTGGCGAGCGATGGCCTATCCTGTCGCGGGCCTCGTGGTTGGCGGCATACCGGCTGCTTTGGCGGGAGGGTGGCTCGCGCGCGTGGCGCCGAAACGGCCTCTCACTGTTGCCGTTGGAATGCTGGCAGTGGGAATTGCCGTCTACCGAATGGTCACGGGCTGATCAGTCGCTGATCAGGCGGCGATTGCCTGCTTGATGTCTTCGAGCAGGTCGTTGATGTCTTCAAGGCCGACGGACAGTCGCAGCATGCCGTCAGTAATCCCCATCATTTCCCGCGCTTCCGGGCCAATATTGCGATGCGTGGTGGAGGCCGGGTGGGTCATCAACGACTTGGCGTCGCCAAGGTTGTTGGAAATGTCCACGAGCCGCAGCTTGCGCAGGAGATCAAAGGCCTTGTCCTTTCCGCCTTTCACCTCGAACGTCACCATGGTTCCGCCGCTCGCCATCTGCTTCCTGGCAAGGGCGGCCTGCGGATGACTGTCGAGATGGGGATAGATGACACGGAAAATGCCCTTGGTGGCATCCAGGTGCTCAGCGATGGCATGAGCGGACTTGCTCTGGGCTTCGACACGAAGCTTCAGGGTTTCCATGCCCTTGAGGAGCACCCAGGCATTGAA
>CAZUKI010000047.1:9026-12475 GCA_964620785.1 uncultured Aestuariivirga sp. | reverse complement strand
CTTCGACACGAAGCTTCAGGGTTTCCATGCCCTTGAGGAGCACCCAGGCATTGAACGGCGAGAGCGACGGCCCGGTGTGGCGCAGGAACGGCTTCAGGAGCTCTTCCTTGAACTTCCGTGTCGAGACAATTGCGCCACCGAGCACCCTGCCCTGACCATCCATGTGTTTGGTGCCGGAATAGACCACGACGTCGGCTCCGAGTTCCAGCGGCGTCTGGAGGATCGGCGTGGCAAAGATGTTGTCGACGACAAAGCAGGCCTTGGCCTTGTGGGCCAGTTCACCCACCGCGCCGATGTCGATGATCTCGAGGGTCGGATTGGAGGGCGTTTCCACGAAGACCGCCCTGGTTTCGGGGCGGAATGCTTCCTTCCAGGCCTTCAGGTCATTGCCATCAACCAACGTGTAGGTGATGCCGAAGCGCGGCAGAATATTGGTGATGACCTGGTAGCAGGAACCGAACAGCGCCCGCGACGAGACAACATGGTCTCCAGCTTTCAACTGGCATGCCAGCGCCCCAAAAACAGCTGCCATCCCTGAGGCAACGGCATAGGCTGCCTCCGCACCTTCGAGCAGAGCCAGGCGCTCTTCGAACATGGTGACGGTGGGATTGCCGTAGCGGCCATAGACATAGCCACCGTCGGCATTGGCCGTATTGGCAAAACGGGCTTCAGCGGTCTCGGGAGCGTCATAGACAAAGCCGGAATTGAGATAGAGAGCCTCGGAAGTCTCGCCGTAATGGGTGCGATCGAGGCCGCCACGCACGAGCTTTGTCGCCGCGCCCCACTTCGGGTTGTTCCTGGTCCTGGTCTTCTTGGTCATGGCGCGGTCAGCTCTGGGACCAGGGGAGACCAGCCGCCTTCCAGCCATTGGTGTTGCCACGGCGACCAACGGCGTCCTTTACGCCTTCGAAGCCCTGGGCCACGTTCCAGCAATTGGTGAAACCGGCATTGGTGAGCGCCGTGGCGGCAGACGCCGAGCGTGCCCCGGAGCGGCAGATCAGGAAGATCTCGGTATCGGGCGAAAGCCCACGCGCCTTCACATCGTCCACGAAGGACGCGTTAACGTCCATGGTCGGATAGACCTGCCAGGCCACTTTCACGAGCCTGTCTACCTGCGGAAGGCCGACAAAGGTCCATTCCGGTTGCGTGCGCACGTCGATCAGGACAGCAGTGGCGTTCTTCTGCATCCGTTCGAACACATCAGAGGGTTGCAAGTCACCACGATACATCGATCAGTTCCTTCCTTGGTGGGGGCTTCATAGCGGAGAGAAATCCCGGCGGCAAAGGCTTTTGCCCGGCTGGATCAGGTGAATCCGTGGCCTTGGTGATGAGGTCTACTGGTCCTTTCCGAGGCTGTCGTCTCTGCTATGTTCCGGCCGAAATCCGGAGTTTACCATGGCCAAGAATGATACCCGCAAACTTCCAGCCCGCGCCGATGTCGTGATCATCGGAGGGGGCATTGTGGGATGCTCGATTGCCTACCACCTTACCAAGATCGGCATCAGGAATGTCGTGGTCGTCGAACGCAAGCAGCTGACTTCGGGGACGACCTGGCATGCGGCGGGCCTTGTAGGCCAGCTTCGGGCGACACGAAACCTCACGGAGCTTGCCAAGTATACCGCTACGCTGTTCGAAGGACTGGAAAAGGAAACGGGGCAAGCTACCGGCTTCAAGCAGAATGGTTCCATCTCACTGGCTCTTTCCGCTGAGCGAATGGAGGAACTCCTGCGCGGCGCGTCCATGGCCAAGAGCTTCGGGCTTGAGGTCGATGTCATTGGCCTTGATGAAATCAAGCAGCGCATCCCCCATTACAATCTCGATGGAGTAACGGGCGGTGTTTTCCTGCCGAAGGATGGTCAACTGAACCCAATCGACGTCACACAGGCGCTCGCGGCAGGCGCGCGTTCGCGTGGCGCGAAGATCTTCGAGAACGTGAAGGTGACGCGCATCGTCACGGACAAGGGAAAGGCTGTCGGTGTTGAAACCACCGAAGGCACCATCAAGGCCGACAAGGTTGTGATGGCAACCGGCATGTGGAGCCGCGAACTCGGCAAGTCTGTTGGCGTATCAATCCCGCTTCATGCCTGTGAACATTTCTACATTGTTTCGGAACCGATCGACGCGCTGCCGCGCAACATGCCGGTTGTCCGGGTTGCCGACGAATGCACCTATTACAAGGAAGACGCTGGAAAACTGATGGTGGGTGCCTTTGAACCAAAGGCCAAGCCGTGGGGTGGTGGCGGTATCGACGAGGAACATGCTTTCGTCACCTTGCCCGAGGACATGGATCATTTCGAACCCATCCTTGCAAACGCCATCAACCGCGTCCCCCTGCTCGAAACGGCTGGCATCCAGCTGTTCTTCAACGGACCCGAAAGTTTCACGCCTGACGTGCGCTACTATCTGGGCGAAGCACCGGAAGTGAAGGACCTGTTCATGGCAACAGGGTTCAACTCCATAGGCATCCAGTCTTCAGGCGGCGCAGGTCTCGTTCTCTCACAATGGATCAAGGATGGCCATCCACCCATGGATGTGAATGGCATCGACATCCGCCGCATCCATCCGTTCCAGTCGAACAAGTCCTACATCCGCGAGCGTGTCTCGGAGTCGCTGGGGCTTCTCTATGCCATGCACTGGCCTTACAGGCAGGCCGAAACGTCTCGCGGCGTCAGGCGTTCGCCTTTCTATGCTCAAACCAAGGAATTGGGCGCCGTGTTCGGAGAGGTGAATGGTTACGAACGGCCGAACTGGTATGCCCGTGATGGCGTGAAGCCAGAGTACGCCTATGCCTACGGACGGCAGAACTGGTTCCCCTGCGCGCAGTTCGAGGCCGACAGGCTGAAGAGTGACGTGGTGTTTTTTGATCAGTCTTCCTTCTGTAAGTTCCTTGTCGAAGGAAAAGACGCACCGAAGCACCTCAATCACATCTGCGCCAACGACATCGATGTTCCCGTTGGCAAGGTTGTCTACACGCAGTGGCTGAATGATCGCGGTGGCATCGAGGCGGACCTGACAGTCACGCGGCTTGCCGAGAACAGGTTCATGGTCGTGTCGGGCTCGGCAACGCAAACCCGTGATTTTGCCTGGCTCCGCCGCAACATTCCTTTGGATGCCCGCTGCACGGTGACGGATATATCATCCGGCTTGCCGATGCTCTCGTTGATGGGACCAAAGTCTCGGGCACTTCTGGAGAAACTTTCCGGCGAACAGCTTTCAAATGAGGCATTTCCATTTGCAACGTCGCGTGAGCTTGAAGTTGGTCATGCAATCGTACGGGCCACACGGCTAACCTATGTCGGAGAACTGGGTTGGGAACTCTACATGCCCGCAGAATTTGGCGAGCACGTTCTTGAAACCATCAGCGCGGCTGGTGCTGACTTCGGTCTTAGGCCTGCTGGCATGCACAGCATGAACAACGCGCGCATGGAAAAGGGCTATCGTCACTGGGG
>CAZUKI010000047.1:0-8926 GCA_964620785.1 uncultured Aestuariivirga sp. | reverse complement strand
ACATCAGGTGCCTGGGGACACCGTATCGGCCGCTCACTGGCACTTGCCTATGTGAAGTGCCCGGAAGGCGTAACTGCCGACTGGCTGGCAAGCGGCAATTGGGAGGTGGAAATTGCCTGGCAGCGTCATGCGGCCGATGTGCAGTTGCAACCCTTCTATGATCCGAAGGGCGAGCGCATAAAGGCGTAAGGTTGGCGGTGCGGCGGCGCTAACTGCCAAGCGCAAGCCGCCGCGAGTCCGGACCGAACTCTTTCAGGGTTCCGGCCTCGACTTCAAAGGACTCACGCTTGCGGAGTCTTCTTGCCTGGCTTGCAGTCAGGAGCGGTATGTGAACGAGATCCACCAGTTCGCCGGCCATGTCCCAACAGTCGGCCTCGCTCGTCACCCACTGGTCAGGGTCATAGGCGCCGACATTGAACGGCTTGGAATAGCGCCGCAGGGTCTTGCTGTCCCTGAAGACATACTCATGGAAATAGCTCATCGCCAGTTCCCGCGGGCTTCGGTAGATGGGATCGCGCCAACGCAGCCAGATGTGATTGCTTTTTGAGATGGCACCCCAGTGCCCTTCCCTCTTGAACATGGCGACGACATGGTCGTCGTCACCCTCGGCTTCGAGGTCCATGAGCAGCGCCGGCTTGCCATGAAGCATCAGGGCACAGGCGGCAATGAAGGCTGCCTCGATGCAATGGCAACAATTCTTCTGCAAGGCAGTCCGGACGGAATAGCAGGTATCGCCGTCAGGTTCGGGATTGCTGGGCATGGCTGTCAGGAAGTCCTGGATGGCCTCTGGCGTCGCCAGCTTCCGCATAATGGCGGCCTCGCCGGCCGTCAGGCCGATATCCTTGGAAAGCCTGGAATTGAAAGCCATGGCACAGCCCACCCTACATTGGCATGCTTGGCGCCGGATCCACGAATCCTCGCCTTTTCAGCCCATTACGCCATAGTTTCGAGTGCTAGTATAGGTTTTGAGCCAATTTGTTCTTTATTCCGAACGACTGTTCGGCTATATTTGGGCAACAACAATAGGAGGCCGAAATGGCGCTACAACTGGGCGATGTCGCCCCTGACTTCGAAGCCGACACCACCGAGGGCCGGATCAAGTTCCACGACTACATTGATGGTTCCTGGGCAGTTCTTGTGTCGCACCCCAAGGATTTCACACCAGTTTGCACGACCGAGCTTGGTGCCATGGCGCTCAAGTCAGGCGAATTCCAGAAGCGCGGCGTGAAACTGATTGGCATCTCCGTGGACAGCGTTGACGATCATCTGCGCTGGAAAAAGGACATCAAGGATGTCACGGGTGCCGACGTTCAGTATCCCATGATTGGCGACAGCCAGATGACCGTGGCAAAGCTCTACGGGATGATCCATCCCAATGCATCCGGTGATGCAAAAAGCCGGACGGCGGCCGACAATCAGACGGTGCGCAACGTGTTCATTGTCGGGCCGGACAAGAAGATCAAGCTCATCCTTACCTATCCCATGAGCACCGGCCGCAACTTCGATGAAATCCTGCGCGTGGTTGACAGCTTGCAGCTGACAGCGACCAAGTCGGTTGCAACACCTGCTGACTGGAAGCAGGGAGACAAGGCAATCATCCTCGCGTCCATTTCCGATGAGGCAGCGAAGGAGAAGTTCCCGCAAGGCTGGAAGGCGCTGAAGCCCTATCTGCGCCTCGTTGACGTAAAGTAACAAACTTCCCAAATCAGAAAGGGCGCCTTCACGGCGCCCTTTGTGTTTTGAATCCCATGGTTTTCGTCAATTGCCGCTTGAAACCAGTGTGCCGTCATTCTTGGTGCCGGTCAGCGCCATCCAGCGGCGCGGGTCGTGGGGCGATTGCCGCTTGAGGAACGTGTAGCCCGTGTCCTTCCAAAGCAGAATGTCGTTGCGGCGATTGTCCAGGACATAATCGCCCGCGTCTGTTGCCACGGTCAGGACCGCATGGCCCTCGCCCTTTTCATCGAGCACAACAGTGATGAGCAGCGCGCCTGCGTGAAAACCGGCCTTTTCAAGTTCGCGCTTCTTGAGAAGAAGGTAGTCTTCGCAATCGCCGGCGGTTGTTGGATAGGCCCAGTGCTCGACTTCGCCGTAGAGTTCCAGGTCACTGACGGGTTTGACCGTCGTGTTGACGACCGTGTTGACCAGATAGAGCGTCGTCCATTCGGCGGGCGTCATGGTCATGCGCTTCGTATTACGGCCTACAGAGCGGCATTCCAGGGGATTGGCCGCGCAGAACTTGACGAAGCCGACTGGCGGCAGTGACTGGCCATATTCACTTGCGAAACCGGGCCCGGAAAGCTGCTTGGCCTCACTCAAACCGGTCATGCCGAAGGCTGCTGCAAAGATGCCAACGGCGAAAGCCAAACGCTTCATGCCCCACTCCAGACCCACACACTTCACTCTTGAGACGGGTGATCTTTTGCCGCCGCCGCGCCTCAAGTCTTAATGAAAGGTAAATCAGAGGGAGTTTCGAGTAAAGATGAGGGCTGACTCGTAATGGGACAGGTTAAGTAAAACTTTACCGATGTGGTTAATCGGCAACGGGCACTACCACCACTTCGGTGCAACAAACTTTCCTGCGGCCTGCTCAAGTGCAAAAGCCGCCTGGAAAAGAGTTTCCTCATCAAAGGGTTTGCCGATGAGCTGCAGGCCAAGTGGCAGGCCAGTCTCGGTCATGCCTGCAGGCACCGCAATGCCGGGCAATCCTGCCATGTTCACCGTCACGGTGAAAACGTCGTTCAGATACATCTGCAGCGGATCGGTGATCTCGCCAGGGGCAAAAGCTGCAGAAGGCGTTGCTGGTGTGAGCACCACATCGACCTTGTTCCAGGCGTCATCGAAATCGCGCTTGATGAGCGTGCGCACCTTCTGGGCGCGGACATAATAGGCATCGTAGTAGCCAGCCGAGAGCACATAGGTGCCGATGAGGATGCGGCGCTGCACCTCGCGCCCGAAGCCGGCGGCGCGGGTTCTCTCATAGGTATCAATCAGGTCATCGCCTTCGACACGCAGACCGTAGCGGATGCCATCATAGCGGGCGAGGTTCGAGGAGGCTTCTGCCGGAGCCACGATGTAATATGCAGGCAGAGCATACTTTGTGTGCGGCAGGGAAATCTCGACGATCTCGGCCCCCTGCTCCTTCAACCACTGGGCGCCCTTGTTCCAGAGCGCATCGATCTCGGCGGGAAGGCCATCGGGTCGATACTCCCTGGGAATACCGACGCGCAGGCCCTTGATGGGCTTGCCCAGCACGGCTTCGTAGTCCGGAACTGGGCGATCAACGGAAGTCGTGTCCTTGGGATCGACGCTCGCCATAGACTTGAGCATGATGGCGGCATCGCGCACATCCTTGGCAATGGGTCCTGCCTGGTCGAGTGAAGAGGCAAAGGCGACGATTCCCCAGCGTGAGCAACGTCCGTAAGTGGGCTTTATGCCCACCGTTCCTGTCAATGCTGCAGGCTGGCGGATGGAACCACCTGTGTCGGTTGCGGTGGCGCCGGCGCAAATATGGGCCGCGACGGCGGTTGCCGAGCCGCCGGATGAGCCACCGGGAACGAGCGAGGCATTGGAATTCTTGCGCCGCCAGGGATTGGTGACCGGCCCGTAGTAACTGGTCTCGTTGGAGGACCCCATGGCAAACTCGTCCATGTTGAGCTTGCCCAGCATCACCGCGCCATCTCGGAACAAGTTAGCCGTCACGGTTGATTCATAAGTCGGCTTGAAACCGTCGAGAATGTGACTGCAAGCCTGGGTGTGGACGCCCTTGGTCGCAAAGAGGTCCTTGATGCCGAGCGGAATGCCTTCAAGTGCACCGGCTGTCCCCACACGGAGCCGCTCGTCGGAGGCCTTGGCCATAGTGCGCGCCTGTTCCGGCGTTTCCAAGATGTAGGCGTTGAGCGTCCGGGCCTTTTCCATGGCGGAGAGGTAGGCGTCGGTCAGTTCGAGACTGGAGATTTCCTTCGTCTCGAGTTTGGCGCGGGCTTCGGCGATGGTGAGTGTTGTCAGCGACATCGATTACTCCACCACCTTGGGCACCATGAAGAAATCGTCTTCGGATGCGGGGGCGTTGCGGATCACGTCTTTTGGGTAGTTGCCATCTGAAACCACATCGTCGCGCATCTTCATGGCCTGCTCGACCACTGATGTCAGCGGCGGAACACCTTCAACGTTGACCTCGTTCAACTGTTCGACGAACGCCAGGATGGCGTTCAACTCGCCTTCAAGGCGCGGAACATCCTTTTCATCAACTTTCAGGCGGGCCAGGCGCGCCACGCGCCTGACAGTGGCGGAATCAACGGACATAAGGGGAAACCCTGTTGCTTTCGCAGGCGGATTAGCACCCGACTAGCGGACCTGCAACTTGGCTTTCTGGCGCCCGCCAGCATCGAAATTGCCCTCGGAAAGCCAGGCTTCAAAGGCCTCGTGGACACGAGGCCAGTCCTTGTCCAGCAAGGCATACCAGGCGGTATCGCGGTTCCGACCCTTGACGACGAAGTGCTGCCGGAAAATTCCCTCGAATGTGAAGCCGAACCTCTCCGCTGCCCGGCGTGACGGAGCGTTGAGGGCGTCACATTTCCATTCCAGCCTGCGCATGCCAAGGTCGGCAAAGGCATGGCGGATCATCAGATAGATGGTCTCGGTGGCCTCGCGCGTGCGCTGCAGGTCAGGGGCCATCCAGATGTGGCCGATTTCGATGACGCCATTGGCGGCGTCACACCTCATGAAAGCGCCCATGCCCAGCGGTTTGCCGGTCTCGCGGTTGACGAAGGCATAGAACCACGGGTCGCGGGATGCTTGCTTTTCCTTGATGAACTCCAGGAAAGCGGGCTCCTCGCGGAAGGGACCATAGGCCATCCAGGTCCATAAATCGTCTTCACCTTTCCTGCCGTGAAAGGACTGGAACAGCGCTGCGCCGTGCCGAGCGACGTCGAGAGGGTCCAGCCGCATCCAGCGTCCGTGGAGTGGCCGCAGGTCGGGCTTCAGTCCCGGCGGCAGCGGATCAACAACTGGCCCTACAGGGCGATCAGGGTTGGACATGGCAAGTTCCTCAATTTGCTTGACCCATCTAGTCGCCCCGCTATCAGGCGTCCATGACCACATTGCATGCGGCAGCGGAGTCCGCCCTTGCCGGCCTCAAGCCCGGCGAGCGAGTGATGGGGCTCGACCTTGGCAGCAAGACTATCGGTATTGCTACCTCGGACATCACCCGGCAGATTGCCACTCCCCGCCTGACGCTTGCCCGCAAGAAATTCACAGTCGATGCCGCGGCACTGATCGAATTTGCCCAAAAGGAAGCCATTGGACTGGTCGTTCTTGGCCTGCCCCTGAACATGGACGGCAGCGAGGGTGCGCGCTGCCAGTCAACGCGGGCTTTCCAGCGCAATCTCGCAAAACTGACGCCCTTGCCGATGGTCTTCTGGGATGAGAGGCTGTCCACCGTCGCAGTGACCCGCACCATGCTGGAGGCCGACCTGTCGCGTGCCAAGCGTGCCGAAAACGTGGACAAGCTGGCGGCGGCCTACATCCTGCAGTTATTCTTGGATGCCTTCCGATGAATGACGTGGTTGTCGCCCTGCTCCCGGTCTTCCTGGTAATCCTTCTCGGAACGGTCCTCAGATACTTCAAGGTCGTCAGTGACCAGCAATGGCAGGCCGTCGACCAGGTTGCCTATTGGGTTCTGTTTCCAGCCCTCATCTTCAAGGAGATAGCCGCCGCCGATTTTTCCAATGTTCCGGTGCTCGGCATGGCTGCGGCGATGATGCTGGCGGTCATCCTGATGTCTGCCGGGCTGCTGCTGGTGCGAGAACCGTTGCGGGCTGGCTTCGCCGTGGAGGGACCGGCCTACGCAAGCCTGTTCCAGGGGGCGACGCGCTGGCACACCTTCATCGCCCTCGCCATCGTCCCGGTGCTGTTTGGCCCCGAGGCTCTAGCGCTGGGTGCGGTCGGTGCCGCGGCCATGACCCCCCTCCTCAACATCATCAATGCCTGGGTGCACGCGCACTATGCAACGCCGGAGCGGCTCGAGCCCGCAAAGCTGCTGCGGTCGCTTGTTACCAACCCGTTCGTGTTTTCGTCGATTGGCGGCGTCATTTGGCAGGTGCTGGGGCTACCCCTGCCCTGGCCCGCCTTCAATGTTCTGGATATCGTGGGAAAGGCAGCGCTCGGCCTGGCTTTGCTGGGAGTTGGCGCAGGCCTGCGCCTTGAAGCCCTACGTGATGGCCGGGTGCCATTGGCATTGGCTGTGGTTCTGCGCCTTGCGGTCATGCCGCTACTGATGGTTGGTTGCGTCAAGCTGTTCGGGGTGACGGGCGAGGCCGCCAAGGTGGCGGTGTTGTGCGGCTCCGTTCCCACGGGTTCCGGGGCCTATGTGCTGGCCCGCCAGATGGGAGGTGATGCCCCTCTGATGGCTTCGATCCTGACAGTGCAGGTGGTTTTTGCTGCGGTCACACTGCCACTGGTGCTTTGGCTCTTTACCTAATTTTGCACAGGCCTTGGTTATTGCTTGCGGGGTTGGTGTCCTCCCCCTAAGGAGGCGCTTTAATGTCCAAAGCCGCATCAAGGCCTTCGCTGTTCAAGCCCCAGCACATGCTGGCCATCAGCGATTTTTCTCCCTTCGAAATAGCTGCAATTCTTGACCTCGCGCAGCATTATGCGGAGTTCGGCAAGACGCTTTTTGCCGGGCAAAAGGTTCTCACGGGCCAGACGCAGGTCAATCTCTTCTTCGAAAACTCGACGCGCACCCAGAGCAGTTTCGAGATTGCCGGCAAGCGGCTTGGCGCCGATGTGATGAACATGGCGATTGCCACGTCATCGGTTGCCAAGGGTGAGACCCTGATTGACACCGCAATGACCATTAATGCCATGCATCCGGATTACCTTGTGGTGCGGCATCAATCCTCCGGTGCCGTTGAGTTGCTGGCCCAGAAGGTTTCGTGCGCAGTGCTCAATGCCGGTGATGGCCAGCACGAACATCCAACACAGGCATTGCTCGATGCGCTCACCATTCGGCGTCATTTCGGCAAGCTCGAAGGACTGACGGTCGCCATCTGCGGCGACATCCTGCACAGCCGGGTGGCGCGCTCGAACATTCACCTGCTGTCACGCATGGGAGCGCAGGTCAGGGTGGTTGCTCCCTCGACGCTGCTGCCGTCAGGCATCGGCAATTTCGGGGTGACAGTCTTCCGCAACATGGCCGAGGGCATCCGCGATGCCGATGTGGTGATGATGCTACGTCTTCAGCTCGAGCGGATGAGCGGGGCTTTCGTTCCCAGCCTGCGAGAGTTCTACCAGTTCTTTGGCCTCACCGAGGAGAAGCTTTCCCATGCCCGCCCTGGTGCGCTGGTCATGCATCCCGGCCCCATGAACCGTGGGGTCGAAATCGACTCGAGCGTTGCTGACGGCGCCCAGTCGGTGATCAGGGAACAGGTCGAGATGGGTGTTGCCGTGCGCATGGCTGTGCTGGACGCTCTCGACCGCAACCGGGGGAATGCCGCATGATTTCCCGGCCGAACATTGCAACGGGCCGCAGGGCCTTTCTCAACGGCACCATCCTGTCGCCGCGGCAGGGCCTCGATGCACCGGGCGGCTTGCTGATCGAAGATGGCTGGATCCTGGCTGCTGGCCCTGCTGTAACGCGCGATTCAGTCGGCAGCAGCGCTGAAATCCGCGACTGTAGGGGCAAGACGATCATCCCCGGCCTCATCGACATGCGGGTATTCACTGGCGAGCCCGGAAGCGAATACCGCGAGACCCTGGCAAGCGCCTCGGAAGCCGCCGCCGCTGGCGGGGTCACCACCATGATCGTCATGCCCAATACAATGCCGGTCATTGACGATGCCGCGATGGTTGATTTCGTTACGCGCCGGGCCCGTGATACCGCGCTCGTGCGGGTCGCGCCCATGGCGGCGATCAGCAAGGGGCTCGCCGGTGAGGCACTTGCCGAAGTGGGGTTGCTCAAGGCCGCAGGTGCAGTTGCCATCTGTGATCCGGTCCGCACGATTGGAAATGCCAATCTCCTGCGCAGGGCGCTGACCTACGCCAGGGATTTCGACATGCTGGTTTGCGCGCATGTGGAGGAGCCGAGCCTTGCCGGCGGTGTCGTCAATGGCGGCGAAATGGCGTCGCGGCTGGGGCTTTCCGGGAACCCCGCAATGGCCGAAGTGATTGCACTGGAGCGGGATATCCGGCTCGTCGAGATGACGGGTGGCCGCTACCATGCCGGGCAAATTTCATGTGCCGCATCTGTTGATGTTATGGCGCGGGCCAAGGCGAAGGGGCTGCCCGTGAGCTGCGGAGTGTCCATCCACCACTTGACACTCAACGAAAGCGATGTCGGTGCCTATCGGACCTTCTTCAAGTTGTCGCCTCCACTTCGGAGCGAGGATGACAGGAAAGCCCTTGTCGCTGCCCTGGCTGACGGCACGATTGATGTCATCGTTTCTTCCCATGACCCACAGAGCGAAGACACGAAGCGGTTGCCTTTCGGTGAGGCAGCTTTTGGTGCGGTGGGGCTTGAGACGATGCTTTCGGCAGCGCTGCAACTTTACCATGCAAAAGATGTCAGTCTGGCGCGTCTGGTCGAAGCACTGTCACAGCAGCCAGCAAGCATTCTGGGGCTGGAGTCGGGACGGCTTGCAGCCGGTGCGCCCGCCGATTTTGCGGTGCTCGACCTCAACCAGAGCTGGAAAGTCGAAAGCACGGCTTTGCGTTCACGATCGAAGAACACGCCTTTCGAGTACCGAACGCTAGAGGGGCGCGCCGTCGAGACGGTCGTTGCGGGGCGCACAGTTTTTGCCTACGCTCGCTGAATGAGCTGGGTCTGGTTTGCCATCATCGGCTATCTTTGTGGAAGCATTCCGTTCGGTCTGCTGCTGACGCGCATGGCCGGGCTGGGCGATGTTCGCAGCATCGGTTCCGGCAACATCGG
>CAZUKI010000046.1:4515-14667 GCA_964620785.1 uncultured Aestuariivirga sp. | reverse complement strand
ACGTGCAGAACATCGACCTGATGAACCTGGCAGGATTCTGCCGGAATTGCCTCGGCAATTGGATGATGGACGCCGCCGCGAGCAAAGGCCTTGATCTCAGCAAGGAACAGTCGCGCCAGGCCGTCTATGGCATGAGCTACGAGGACTGGAAGGCGAAGTACCAGACAGAAGCCAGTGACGCGCAGAAGGCTGCATTCAAGCCGCCGCATTCGCACTGACAATTTTAAGTAGAGGATGGAGAGCCAGCATGGCCGAGAAGACCAAGACCAGTTTTGCCCAGGGCCAGTTGCGCAGTCTCGTAGAGCGCATTGAGCGGCTTGAAGAAGAAAAGAAGACGATCGCTGGCGACATCAAGGAAGTCTATGCCGAGGCCAAGGGCAATGGCTTCGATACCAAGGTGCTGCGCAAGGTCATTGCCATTCGCAAGAAGGACCAGGCCGAGCGCCAGGAAGAAGAGGCAATGCTCGACGTCTATCTCGCAGCACTTGGCATGGCGCCGCAGCAGGAGGCTGCGGAATAGGCCGGCTTGCTTACTGGAGGGAAATCGTCTCGTCGGCGGTATCGGTCCGCCACGAGAGCTTCAGCGCCGCAGTGGGAAGGTTGCCCTTGCCTTCGCGGTTGACGGTTTGCGAGTCAGCCTTGTCGTCGGAATTGGACTGAACCTCAAGCGAGGTCGCAGGTCCCGTTCCGTCGGGGCCAAGCTGCACGGCAACCGGGAGGAAGTCCGTCTTCATGTCCTCGACGCCGGGCGGCAGGCCCTTGCGGCGCAAGTCAGCTTCCACGTCAGGAGCGAGCAGGGACCACCAAGAGGATTCACCGCCACCAAGGGCAGCAACCACCGGCTTGATGATCACATCATCTTCGGAAAGGCTCGACTTGCCTTCAGGATTGGCGATGCCATCCGAATTTGAAGCATCTTCAAGCGGGCCTTCGATGGCGCCCTTGGGGGCACTCAGGCTGCCAAGTGCTGCAACCTGCGAGGGCTTGCGCACAATCGACTGTGTTTCCGGCGGTGCCGAAGCGGGCTCAATATGGACCTGGCCAGCCAGCTGCTGCTCCTTGGCATCAGCCATGGCCAGAACGGCACGCGGCTTCAGGCGGGGCTTTGGCGTCTTCTGGCTGGGCTGGGCAACCTCGTTGCCACCTTCGCCTGCCGCTGAATCCATCAGGGCCGCCAACTGACCGTTGGCAACACCTTCGTCACCGGCAACCGCTTCAGGAGCGTCAACAGGCGTCGGCGCCTTCAACTTCAGCTTCTTGCGCTCGCTTGCCGACTGTGCGGCGGCGGCATCGGCGCTGAGGTCGGCGAGTTCATCGTCAGCCCCTTCATAGGCGGCTTCGAGTGGCGTCTGCGCCACCTCTTCAACCTGTGCATCGGCGAGCGACGGCGTTTCTTCCGGCGCCTTCTTGTTGCTGTTGCCTACGAGAAGGCCAAGCAATCCACCGGACTTCTTTTCTTCGCCAGCCTCGGCTGAAGCAACCTGCGTCGATGACCAGAGCTTCTTGCCATAGCGCTTGCCAACATATTTCTGGCCATCGCGGATATAGCTTGCAACCTGCGAGCCGCGCATGCCGGGACCCCACTGCCGGACATTGCCGGAGTCAGCGTGGATGAAGCCGGTCGGGCCGCCAGCCGAGCTGTAATAGCCCACGCCGCCCATGCGATGGGCGAGCGCGACGTTGCGGATCTTCTTGGTCTGGACGTCGGGGAAGAAGAAATCGATGGCCTTGCCGCGCGTGTGCTGGCTCTTGTTTGCAACATTGCGGCCGATACGCTTCAGGAAGGCGTTGGTCCTCGGTGAGCGATAACCGCAGACGATGTTGATCGGGGCCTTGGAGCCCAGGTCGGCGTGCAGTTCCCACATGAGGTCGATGGTCTTGGGATCAATCACAATCACTTCATTGCGCCGCCAGTCGCGCATCAGATAATTGATCTTCTTCAAGGCCGAAGGAACATAGCGCCCATTGACCATGTAGGTCACGGTCAGCCGTTCCTTGGTGTGGATGTGATAGAGGGAAATGGTGCGGTTTTCACCGGCGGCGTTCGAAGGCGCGCCAGCAAGACCCCAGGCGCCAAACGCCAAGGTGCCGATAAGAGCCACTGAGGCCAGGGCTTTAGAGATACTGCGTGTCAATGTCTGGTGTTGTCCGACGTCTTTTCTACCCACCATCACCCTACTCACCCCGGGGCTTTTCCCGCCACTTTTACTCAATTTACAGCCGGTCTGTTGAGAGCGACAGTCCCACTCTAGTCCGGCTTTTCCCATCGAACAAGATTACGGCCACTCTGAGGCAGCGGCCCGTATCGGTAACCTTACCGCCGCCATCCTTAACAGGTCATTAAGTGATTGGATTTTTAGTCGATTTTAACGCTGGCAGTCGAGCTTGTATTTTGCACGACCTTGGGTGTGTGCTTGGCCGCGAAAACCCCCGCGGTGCTCTTCAGAGCTTGTTCCAGCGACCCGTCCCTGCCGTAAATATCTGAAAAATATTGAATTTTTCCAGAATCATCCGGCCAGGCGGTAAAATAGGCCAGATGCACCTTGATGGTGTCCGCAACCTTCACGGAAGCGGTCTTGCCGCCATCGATCTTCTTGTCCACGGCCCCGGCATCCCATTTCAACAGCACCTGCGCGAATTCCCGTGGATTTTCAACGCGAACGCAGCCGTGGCTGAAGCTCCGCTGATCCTGGGCAAACAGCTCCCGGTTGGGGGTGTCGTGCATGTAGATCGAGTGGGTATTGGGGAAGAGGAACTTGATTTCGCCGAGGGCGTTGTCGCTGCCAGCCGGCTGCACCACGCCGATGCCGCTGCCACGGCCCACGCCATACCAGTCGATCGAGCTGGAACTCACACGCTTGCCCCTGGAATTCACAACCTGGTAGCCGCGCCGGTCGAGGTAGCTGGGATCATTGCGCAGCTTGGGCAGGAACTCGTTGATCAGGATCGACTGCGGCATGCCCCAGGTGGGGTTGAACACCACCGTTTCCATCTGATCGCTGAACACCGACGTCTGGGTTGTCGGCCTGCCGACAATGACCTTGCTGGTCCAGCTCCGCTGGCCGTTTTCCATCACGTCGACACGGTATGACGCCTGGTTGACGAAGACATGGCGATTGCCAAGGTCCTTCGGCAGCCAACGCACGCGCTCCATGTTGGCGATCAGCTTCTCTTTCCGGATTGCCGGAGAATCGCCGCCATTGATGGCGCGCACCGTGTTCTGGTCGAGCTGCCCGGTCTGGCTGACGCCCTTGGACTTCTGATAGGCCTTGAGCACCTTCGACAATTGCTTGTCGAGCGTGGTGATGGTGCTGTCATCAATCTGAGTCGCATTGGCTGGCACGAAGCCGAGAGCGCTCAGACGCGACCTGAGTTCCCGGATGCGCTCATCCTTCTGGCCGACCTTGATGCGCTTGCCGGTCGGGAAGAGATTGGCGTCCTGCGTCTCGCTGGCAAGTTTTGCCAGTTCCGCCTTGAAGGCCACATAGGCCGGATGGGTCGGTGCCAGCCGTTTCAGGTAATCCACGGGAAATGGCGAATAGGCGAGGACCTTGAGGGCAACGGCCGGATCCTCATAGTCGGGCTTCACGTCATGATAGCGTGACAGCCGTTCCGGTTCGAAGGCGCCGCCGGAGACATGCCGGGCATAATCAAGGGCCGCGATGGTGAGCCCCACATCCAGTTGCGCCACGGCAATGCCATCGCCGGCAACCTGCGCTGTGGGTTCCGAAAAGCTGCTGAGCACCACGGGCAGGTATCGATCAGGGTTGAGGCCTTCATCACCAGCCTTTGACAGAAACTGCAGCACGGCCTCGGCCTGTGCCGTGGGCTTGCCCTCATGGGTCCACATCGGCTTGAAGCCGGTGTTCATGTAGTGGTCGAGGACGAGCTTGCGGACCTGCTCGGAGGCGCGCAACGGCGTTTCCTTGTCGGCGAGCACCAGCCGGATGAAGGACGCTTCAGTGGCGGTCGTGCTCAGCTTGGAGAAGGAAGAATCGGCGAGCGCCACCGTCTTCGGCAGCGAATAGGTCAGGTTGCCCAGGCCGTAGCTTGAGCCTTCTTCGGGATCGATATAGTCCCCGCCGGCGCTGGCGCTCTTCTTGCGGTTGTAGCTGCCTTCTTCGGTGATGCGGACACCGTTGCCGCCATCCTGTTCCCACCAGTTGCCGCGCTGGCGAAACTTGCGGTCACGGCTGTTGCCCTCGAAGGAACTGCCGCCAAACAGGGTTTCAAAGAATGACTGCTTCTTCTTTTTCTTGAAGAGGCCGGCATCCGCCGACGGCGCTGCCACGCTGAGCGCGGTGGCCAAGGATACGCTGAGAAGCATCAATCGATTCATGGACATCCTGCCTTGTCACGATTCGTAGACTCGCCGCAGTATAAATGCAATTGCAGGCCCCCTAGATCCAGTCACTGTGGCTTTTTAGCCAACAGCTTGCTCCTCCAGCCCGAAATCCTTCATCTTGCGATAGAGTGTTGACCGGCCAATGCCCAATTTCCTCGCGACTTCCGACATTTGACCGCGATAGCGGTGCAGTGCCAGGCGAATCATGTCGGCCTCGACGTCCTCAAGCTTCCGGATGTGGCCGCCATCCGTGACGATGGATATGCCAAGCGCAGAGCCGTCCGCCACCTGTGCACCGGGCGTCCGCGGGGCGGGCTGCGCCAGAGGCTTTGCCGCAAGGGCCGGGGCCGGGGGAATTTCCACGTCAAATCCCTCAACGAGCGAGGCAATCTGCGGGAAATCCTGGACGGACAGCAGGTCTGTTTCGCACAGCACAATGGCACGGAAGACAGTGTTTTCGAGCTGGCGCACATTGCCGGGCCAGGCATAGGCCTGCAGCATGCCAAGAGCCTTGCCGTCGATGCCGCGCACCTTGCGCCCTTCTTCAGCGGCGATGCGCGTCACGAAATGGCTGACGAGTTCGGGGATATCCTCCTTGCGCTCGCGCAGGGGCGGCACGAGGATCGGAAACACATTGAGGCGGTAATAGAGGTCCTCGCGGAATTTCCCCTGTTTCACCATCTCGATCATGTTGCGGTTGGTTGCCGAAATCAGCCGCACATTGACCTTCACCGGACGGCGCGAGCCAATGGGGTCGATCTCACCCTCCTGGATGGCACGCAGCAGCTTGACCTGCATGTCGAGCGGAAGTTCCGCCACTTCATCAAGGAACAACGTGCCGCCATCCGCTTCCTGGAATTTGCCGATGTGCTTGGCCGTGGCGCCGGTAAACGATCCCTTTTCGTGACCAAAGAGAATTGATTCCACGAGATTCTCAGGAATGGCGCCGCAGTTGACGGTGATGAACGGCCTTCCGGCGCGATCGCTTTCGCCCTGGATGGCGCGCGCAATCATCTCCTTGCCGACGCCCGATTCACCTTCGACGAGGACCGGGATGTTCGATTGGGCCGCTCTCTTGCCAAGCCTGATCGCGTTGCCCATGACGCTGGCGGACGCAACGAGATCGTTGAATGTCAGCGTGCCGCCGATCTTCTTGTTCAGGCGTTTGACCTCTTCGGTCAGCGCATTGACCTTGAGCAGGTTCTGGATCGACACCTTGAGGCGCTCGGGCGAAACCGGCTTGACGACGAAATCATCGGCGCCAGCCCGCATGGCCTTGATCACGGTTTCAATAGAGCCTTGCGAGGTCTGCACGATGACCGGAAGATCGCCACGCAAGCCCTGCAGGTTTTCAAGGAATTCGAGTCCACCCATTTCCGGCATCATCAGATCGAGAATGACCAGTTCGATGGTTGAGCCGCCGGGGCCGCGCAGGCAATCGAGGCCTTTCGCTCCGCTCTCTGCGGTCAGGACTTCAAAACCAGATCGTTTGACGACTTCTTCAAGGATGCGGCGTTGGGCGGGTTCATCTTCAACGATAAGGACGCGAGAGGCCATTCAGGATCACGATCACACTGACGAGGGTGGAAATGTCCCCGGCAATGTGGCGCGGAAGGGTAAAGGTCCGCTTAACGGCCTATCACAATTGGAGACAGGCACGACTCAATTAGAGCTTGTGTTCACGCAGCTTTGACGGCCTCAGCCGATAGAACTACCCCCGGTTGCAGGGGCGCCCTAGAAGCGCAAGCTGAGGACCGAGCGTACCGACTGTTGGTTGGATTTGCTGTCGAGCGAACCATTTCCGAAGTCGGCGATCGTCTCCTTCTCGTAGTTCGTGTAGCGGTACTCGGTCTTCCACGACACGTTGTCGGTGAGCATGACTTCCACGCCGCCGCCAACAGTCAGGCCATCGAGATCATACTTGTAGCTTGCCAGCGATGCGCCGTTGACATCGAGGTCACCCTCAAACCGTGTCCGCGTCCAGCCCGCCAATCCATACCACAGCACGTCAGGCCCCGTGAGGAGACCGGCACGGCCCAAGACATCGAAGGAATACTTTGCGGCCAATTCGTAGTCGGCGGTGAACAGTCCGGGGACGTCAACATCAGCCGTCGTCTTGGCGTTGGTCAGTGTCAGCCCACCTTGCAGGCCGACGACGAAGCGGTCGCCCACCAGCATGTCAGCGCCCGCTTCCAGGGTGCCGAGCAGGCCTTCGCCGCCGACGCCGCTGAACTCTGCCGCCGCAAAGCCGGGGACATCGGCTTCAAGCTCGTGGTTGAGCATGCTGTAACCAAAGCCCGCACCGACGTGGAAGCCTGTCCACTGCGACTCGCTTCCGTCGAATGCGGCAGCCTGCACACCCGGGCGGTAGGACAGCACGACGCGTGCTGTCTGCACATGTGCCTTCTCGTTGAGATCAACCAGTCCCGGAACTTCGATGATGTTCTGCGTGCCGTTGAAGGTCATGCGGTGTTCAAGCTTGAGCGTGATGTTGTCTGCGATCACGTTCTCGATGCCGCCACCGATGGTCAGGCCATCGGTTGAATAGTCGTAGCTCTCATCAACGCCGCCGCTGGCGGAAAGATCACCATTCCAGCGCGTGTATGTATAACCACCCAGCGAATACATCAGCGTCGTGTCATTGGCGAGGTGACCGACGCGCACCAGGGCGCTGAGCTGGTGGGTTGCTTCCAGTTCGTAGTCGACGTCAGTGCCGAAGATGTTGCCACTGAGATCGGTGCTGATGCCTGAATAGGTGTAATCAACAAGGCCGCCGAGAACGAAGCCGGAGCCCAGCTCGAAATCATAGCCTGCTTCCACTGTGCCGAGTGCACCTTCGCCACCGATGCCTTTGAGGCTCGCCTCGATCGTGCCAAACAGGTCGAGGCTGAGATTGTGATTGACCATGCCGTAGCCGCCGCCGGCACCCACATGCCAGCCGGTCCAGGAATTGTCGGGAAGCTGCACATCCGCAGCCATCGCCGGCGCAACCAAGGCTGGCGCGACCAGCGCCGTTGCCGCCAAGAACATCAAGCCAAATCTACGTGTCGCCGCCGTCATGCCCCACTCCCGCAAAAATATGGTGTTGTGACCCCAGATGATGGGATCAGCCTACCAGCAGGTTCTGTTGCAAACCAAGGGTTTGTAGTGGTCGTGACCACCAGGTTTGGAGTCTTTTTGGCGGCGCGTTGCCAAACTGCAACAGGGGCAATGCCAATTGCCAGGCAGCGCCAGGAAGATGTTTCAACTCAAGGTCTTGAGAAATTGCATCAGTCGTTGCCTAGCAGTCTCACTTGTCAATCAAAGGCCGGAAATAGGCAATGATTCGAGACTGTTCCCGGCTTGAGGGGAGGGACCACGGCGCAACCCCATGCAGGGCATGCCTGTGGATGATGTAGGCCGAACCCGGGCGGGCATGGACGATGGTCCTGCGGCAGGTGGCAAGGCACTGCTGCCGCGCCTCATGATAGGCGGTGGTGAAATCGATTTCGCCGTGGCTTGCGGCTGGCACCCCGGCAAGGACGGCATCGAACATGCGCGCCATGATGAGTTGCGAGCCTTCCCAGATGGTCAGCGGTGCTGCATCTGTTTCCGTGACGTTCAGGGGCAGACCGAGAATGAACTGATGCGCTTCGCGCAAGTGCCGCCGCCGGTCGTTTCCTTCGGCATGAAGGCCATCGACATGGGCGGCATCGCGTTTCAGGCGGAAATTGTGCTGCCCGTCAGTCTCGTGCGGGTCGCGCAACGGATAGCCCGGAAAGCAGACGGAGAGCTGCCCCCGGTGCCACGGGCCGGCAAAGCCGAAATGCCGGGCGATGAAATCGATGACGTGCCCCTGCAATGCTGGCCCGCCGGGAATTCTTCCGCTTGCGTCATTGGGCAGGGCATCGACACCCACGAACCAGCTGCGTCCATGGCGCCACCACTTTTCATGGGCGGGGTCAGCGAGAATGGCGGGAGCAAGCGTTGCTGCATGCGTCACCCATTCAAGAATGGCATCGTCGAAGGGAAAGACAGTGAAGCCCTTGCTGTTCAGTTCATCGCCGTGGCTCATGGCGCCACTGTCGCAGAAACTGCCTCAGCCCACAAAGGCCCGTTCGACCACGAATGAGCCCGGCTGGTGATTGGAGCCTTCGGTGAAGCCCAAAGGTTCGATGAAGGCCCGGATGTCCTTGATCATCGCCATGGAACCGCAGAGCATGATACGGTCCTCGGCCGGATTGAGCGGCGCGATTGAAAGCGTCTCGAAGAACTCGCCGGTCTCGATCAGCGAGGTGATGCGCCCCATGTGGGTGTGTTCTTCGCGGGTTGCAGAAGCAAAATGCTTGAGCCTGCCACGGGCAATCTCTCCGACCAGCGGGTCATTGAGTGTCGCTTCGACGGTGTCATAGGAATATTTGAGTTCGGCCGAAGAGCGGCAGGTGTGCGTGACGATGACCTGCTCGAACTTGTCGTAGGTTTCAGGGTCGCGGATCAGCGAGGCAAAGGGCGCAAATCCCGTTCCGGTCGAAAGGCAGAACAGGCGCCTGCCAGGGAGCAGGGCGTCATTGACCAGCGTGCCGGTAGGCTTCGGCCGCAGCAGCACTTCATCGCCAGGCTGGATCTTCTGGAGTTTTTCGGTCAGCGGCCCGCCCTGTACCTTGATCGAAAAGAACTCCAGTTCCTCGTCCCAGGATGGCGAGGCGATGGAATAGGCGCGCATGACGGGCTTTTCCTCGCTGGGCAGCCCGATCATGACGAATTCGCCCGAGCGAAAACGAAGCGACTGCGGCCGCGTGATGCGGAAGCGGAACAGGCGGTCAGTATAGTGCTGAACCTGGGTCACGCGCTCGGCATGAAGCCCGGCAGGAATCGGCAAACTCATGTGCGGAGGGTCCTTTCCGGCGTTCTTTATTCCGAACGAAGTGTTCGAGTCAAGTCTCGACGAGAAATGCGCCGGACTTGGCCTTCACGCTTTCGACGATGGCCTGGTAGACGGCCGAAACCCGCGCCGTGTCATGCGTGTCGGGGTGGCTCATCAGCCAGTAGGTGCGCGTGAAACGCATGGCGGGAAGTATGCGGACCAGCGCCGGGTCGGCGCTTGCCGCATAGTCATGGAGGATGCCAATGCCTTCGCCCGCCCGCACTGCTTCCATCTGGGCAATGACCGAACCGCACTCATAGTGCCGGGGCATGATCTGCCCCAGTTCCGAGGTGTAGTCGAGGGCCCGTGAATAGGCGATGTCCTCCACATAGGTGATGAACAGCTTGTTCGAGATATCGTCCGTGGACTGAATACGTCCGTGCCGTTTGAGATAGCTCTTTGCGGCATAGACGCTGAGCGAATAATCCGTGAGCTTCTTGATGACCGCGCGCCCCATCTTGGGGCGCTCGATGGTGATGATGATGTCTGCCTCGCGCCGCGACAATGAAAAGGTGCGGGGCAGGGGCACGAGCTGGATCGTCAGGTCGGGATGGGCATTGGCAAGCCGTGCCAGCGACGGTGCAAGATGGAAAGTGCCGAAGCCGTCGGGGGCGCCGACGCGCACTGTTCCGCTGACCGTGTTGGGGGTTCGCGCCGCATCTGCCCGCAGAAGTTCTGATTCCATGCGCTCGGCACTCACCAGCAGTTTTTCACCGGCGGCGGTCAACACTGCACCCGTGGTGCGGCGGTCAAAGAGCTTGCTGCCGAGGTCCTCTTCCAGCTGGTCGAGCCTGCGGGCGACGGTTGCGTGGTTGAGGTGCAGCGCCTTAGCGGCACTCAGGATCTGGCCGTTACGCGCAATCGCAAGGAAAATGCGGAGATTGTCCCAGTTCATGCCCCGCTC
>CAZUKI010000046.1:1850-4415 GCA_964620785.1 uncultured Aestuariivirga sp. | reverse complement strand
AACGGCCTTGCCGGCGGGCGCATGCGGGCCTTTTCGGCGCTCATGGGCGTCATGTCTGGCGGCGTCTTTCACACACTGTTCGGCGCCTTTGCCCTGAGCGCCATCATTGCCGCGGCACCGCAGCTGCTGACCCTCATCCTGTTTGCCAGCGCGCTTTACATGGCCTGGATCGGCTGGACGCTGGTGCGGAGCACGATCACCGTTGACAGTATTGGCAGCACATCCGCACGAGGCGTTGGCATGGCCTTCCGTCAGGGCTTCCTGACCTGCGTCTTCAATCCCAAGGCCTATCTCTTCACCACCGCTGTCTATCCGCAATTCATCAGGCCGGAGTTCGGCCCGGTCTGGTCGCAGGCCCTGGTCATGGGCGCACTCACAGCACTTTGCCAGTTCCTCATCTACGGCAGCCTGGGTGCCGCTGCCGCCATGGGCAACAGCCTGCTTTCGGGCTGGCCTCGCACAACCACATTGATCGGCCGCGGCGCTGGCGCTCTCTTCCTCGTCGTTGCTGCACTGACGCTCTGGCGCGTCGTTTCGGGGTGATTTTCAGGGCTACAAGTTTTGCACAACGAAAGCGCGAATATTGCTCTTGCTGTGCATTTTGATGCGGCGCATAGCAACTCCCGAAAAGGGAGAAACGACATGGCCAAAACCATCAATCACTGGATCAACGGCAAGGAAGTGGCGGGCAAGGGCACCCGCAAGAGCCCGGTCTTCAATCCGGCAACCGGCGAACAGACGGGCGAACTGACCCTTGCAACCGCTGCGGAACTCGATGAGGCCGTCCAGTCCGCCCTCAAGGCTGCCCCCGGCTGGGCCAACACGACACCGCTCCGCCGTTCGCGCATCCTCAACAAGTTTCTGGGCATCCTCGATGCCCGCACCAAGGAACTGGCAAGTGTCGTTTCCGCGGAGCATGGCAAGGTGATTTCCGATGCCATGGGCGAAGTGCAGCGTGGCATGGAAGTGGTGGAATTCGCCACGGCAGCGCCGTCACTTCTCAAGGGTGAATACACTGAGAACGTCGGCACCAAGGTCGATTCCTGGTCGACGCGCCAGCCCCTCGGCGTCGTTGCCGGCATCACGCCGTTCAACTTCCCGGCCATGGTGCCCATGTGGATGTTCCCGACCGCCCTTGCCACCGGCAATTGCTTCATCCTCAAGCCTTCCGAGCGTGACCCGTCTGCCTCGCTGCTGCTGGCCCGCTGGCTGCAGGAAGCAGGCCTTCCCGATGGTGTCTTCAGCGTCGTGCATGGCGACAAGGAAGCGGTTGATGCCATCCTCCACCACCCGAAGATTTCGGCCGTGAGCTTCGTGGGCTCAACCCCCATTGCCCGCTACATCTATGCAACGGGCACGGCCAGCGGCAAGCGCGTCCAGGCCCTGGGCGGCGCCAAGAACCACATGATCATCATGCCTGACGCGGACATGGACCAGGCAGTCGATGCCCTGATGGGTGCGGCCTATGGTTCGGCGGGCGAACGCTGCATGGCCGTTTCGGTTGCTGTTCCGGTTGGCGAAGGCACGGCAGAGACGCTTCTCAAGAAGCTCGAGCCAAAGGTCCGGGCCCTCAAGATCGGCCCCGGAACCGACGCCGATGCCGACATGGGTCCGCTTGTCACCAAGCAGCACTATGAAAAGGTGAAGGGCTACATTGACACCGGCGTCAAGGAAGGTGCCAAGCTTGTGGTCGATGGCCGCGGCTTCAAGATGCAGGGCTACGAGAAGGGCTATTTCCTCGGCGGCTCGATCTTCGATCATGTGACGACCGACATGACCATCTACAAGGAAGAGATCTTCGGACCCGTGCTCTCCTTCGTGCGCGCCAAGACCTATGACGAGGCCGCCGAGATGATCAACAAGCACGAGTTTGGCAACGGCACGGCAATCTTCACCCGTGATGGCGATGCGGCGCGGGAATTTGCCCAGTCGATCCAGGTGGGCATGGTTGGCATCAACGTGCCGATCCCGGTGCCGATGGCGTTCCATTCCTTCGGTGGCTGGAAGGCCTCGCTGTTCGGCGACCACCATATGCACGGCCCGGAAGGCATCCGCTTCTACACGAAGCTCAAGACCATCACCTCGCGCTGGCCGACCGGCATCCGCTCCGGTGCCGAGTTCGTCATGCCGACAATGCGCTGACAATTTGCGGCGTGGGCGTCGTCGTCCACGCCGTTGATTTGCCAGCAGCCCCCAGCAGCCATAGGATCGTCACATCAGCCGGTGAAGTATTCCCGGTGTGTGGAGCGATCATACGAAACTGGAGGCGCAGATGAGGAAACACCTTCTCCCGGCACTTGCTCTCGTGCTCATGATGGGAAGCACAGCCTTCGCTGCCGAGACCGTGAAGATCACGGTTCTGGGCATCGGCGACATGGACAATTTCGCGGGCGGGAAGTCTCGTGGCGGTCCGGCACGCCTCAATGCGGTCGCCAAGGCCGAACACGCCGCCAATCCCAATATGATCTATGTGTTCACGGGCGATCTGTTGTCGCCGTCGCTGCTCTCCGGCTTCGACAAGGGCAGCAACATGATCGAGCTGACCAATTTCGCGCCCTTCGATCT
>CAZUKI010000046.1:0-1750 GCA_964620785.1 uncultured Aestuariivirga sp. | reverse complement strand
GTGCTGTCGGGCCACGACCACGATCTCATCGTGCAGTACAATGGCGTGACGGCCTATGTGGAAACCTCAAACCAGGCCAATTTTCTGGTGCCTGTCGATCTCAATGTGACCATCGACGAGAAGGACGGTAAGCGCAGCGTCAAGTGGGAACCGGCTTTCCGCTTCATCGATACCTCAACGGTGACGCCGGACCCTGAAACTCAGGCCCGCGTCGATGCCTTTCAGGCCGAACTCGACAAGGAACTCAATGTTGAAGTCGGCAAGACGGCAGGTCCACTCGACAGCCGCCGCGCCATCGTGCGTAGCCAGGAAGCGGCAATCGGAAACCTGATCGCCGATGCCATGCGCGAAGCCGTGGGCGCGGACATTGCCATCACCAATGGTGGAGGCATCCGCGCCGACAAGGAATATGCCGCAGGCTCCGCCCTGACCCGGCGCGACATCCTGTCGGAACTGCCCTTCGGCAACACCACGGTGCTGGTTGAACTCAAGGGCCAGCAGGTGCTCGAGGCGCTCGAGAACGGTTTCAGCCAGGTGGAGGAGGGTGGTGGACGCTTTCCGCAAATATCCGGTCTTGTCGTCGAAGTTGACAAGAGCAAGCCCGCTGGCCAGCGCGTCATCTCGGCAATGGCTGGAGGCAAGCCACTGGATCCGGCAGCGCTCTACAAGCTCGCCACCAATGATTTCATGCTGAATGGCGGCGATGGTTACGTCGCCTTCAAGCAGGGCAAGGTGATAGTTGATGGTGCGGCTGGCAAGCTCATGGCCAATGATGTGATGGTCAAGGTGCGCGCCGCCGGCACGGTTGACGCCAAGGTCGAAGGCCGCATTCTTTTCAAGTAATCCGCATCCGGTTGATGGTGACAAGTCCTGCGACCAATGGCAAAAAGTTGCGGGGCAAACTTGACCGGAGGTTCTTCATGCGGACTGCATTACTGGGCGCGGCCCTGTTTCTGTCACTGGCTACCACGCCGACCCTCGCCGCCAGATGCAGTTGGACGGGCGAGAACTTCAGTGACTGGAAAGTGGCCTTTGCCAAGGAAGCCAAAGCCCGCGGCGTCAAGGACAAGGCAATCCGGGCACTCATGTCCACCACCTATGCAACGGCCACCATCAGGGCCGACCGCAATCAGCATACTTTCAAGCTCGGGCTGAAGGCCTTCATGCAGAAAAGGGGTGCTTCTGCCATTGTCTCGCAGGGGCGCCGGATGCGGGCAGCCAACGCCGCGCTGTTTGCCCGCATCGAGGACAAATACGGCGTGCCTGCTGGCCCGCTCATCGCCATCTGGGGCATGGAGACAGCATTCGGCCGCTTCACGGGGAGCCAGAACGTGCTCTCGGCAACGGCGACGCTTGCCTATGATTGCCGCCGCACCGAATTCTTCACGGATCAGCTCTATGCCATGCTGAAGCTCGTCGGCTCCGGTCGCATCCCGGCCGGTGCCAAGGGCGCGATGCATGGCGAGTTGGGCCAGACGCAATTCATGCCCAAGAGCGTGCTCTTGTATGGTACCGGCAATCTCAACACGAAGGAAGGCGCATTGGCCTCGACGGCGCGCTTCCTTCTGGCCCATGGCTGGGAACGCGGCGAGGGCTACCAGCGCGGCCAACCCAACTTCTCGGCGATCCAGGGCTGGAACGCCGCTTCGGTCTATCAGCAGGCCATCGCCATCATGGGAAAGCAGATCGATGGGAATTGATCTTTCGAAAGTCTTTGAGCGCAGCCCCGAGGGCTATCATGCCCTGAGCT
>CAZUKI010000045.1:0-14885 GCA_964620785.1 uncultured Aestuariivirga sp. | reverse complement strand
GACACCAGCTTGTCCTTGGTCTGCGAGGAAAACTTCGGGTCCGGCACCTTGACCGAAAGCACGCAGGTCATGCCCTCGCGGGCATCATCGCCGGTGAGCGCCACCCTCTCTTTCTTGGAGATGCCGCTTTCATTGGCATAGTTGTTGATGACGCGGGTCAACGCGCCGCGAAAACCCGCGAGGTGCGTGCCGCCATCGCGCTGGGGAATGTTGTTGGTGAAGCAGAAGACGCTTTCATTGTAGCTGTCGTTCCACCACATCGCACATTCGACGGTGATGCCTTCGCGCTCACCCCTGATCATGATGGGGTCTTTCAGCAGGCCCTGCTTGGAGCGGTCGAGATAGCGCACGAAGGCCGCGATGCCACCCTCGTAGAAGAGCTCGACCTCGACAGGCTCAACGCCACGCCGGTCAGTCAGCGTCACGCGAACACCGGAATTGAGGAAGGCCAGTTCCCTGAGGCGATGTTCCAGCGTTGCCAGATCAAACTCGACCCTGGTGAAAGTCTGGGGCGAAGGCAGGAAGGTGACTTCCGTGCCGCGCTTGCCCTCGGAATCGCCCACGACCTGCAGCGGCGCATCGGCAACGCCATGGGTGAAACTCATCTGGTGGGTCTTGCCATTGCGATAGATGGTGAGCTTCAGCCAGCTTGAGAGGGCATTGACGACCGACACGCCGACACCGTGAAGGCCGCCCGACACCTTGTAGGAATTCTGGTCGAACTTGCCGCCGGCATGGAGCTCGGTCATGACGATTTCCGCTGCCGAGCGCTTGGGCTCCTGGTCATCGTCCTGCTTGATGGCGGTCGGAATACCGCGGCCATTGTCCGTGATGGTGGCCGAGCCGTCGGCGTTGAGCGTCACGGTGACAAGCGTTGCATGGCCGGCCAGCGCCTCGTCGATGGCGTTGTCCACCACCTCATAGACCATGTGGTGCAGGCCCGAGCCGTCATCGGTGTCGCCAATGTACATGCCCGGCCGTTTCCTGACCGCGTCAAGGCCCTTCAGGACCTTGATGGAGTCGGCTCCATAGGAGTCAGGGTTGGATGGGATGTTGCTGTCGTCCGCCATGGTCAAAGTTTCGATTCGTGGAGGGTGCCGTGTTCCACCTGATAAACCACTGTAGAGGCGCTTGCGCCATCAAAAACTTGGGCTTCGGTGCCGGTCATCCAGGCCTGCAGGGAGAGCCCCTCCAAGAGCCCGAAAAGGGCCGTTTTCCGGGCCTTGTCGAGGTGCGCCGAGACCTCGTCCAGCAGCACCACGGGGGCTGCTCCCCAGGCCTCGGTCACGGCGTCGATCTGGGCGAGGAGGAGGCCGATCAGGAGGGCTTTCTGCTCGCCTGTCGAACCCTCCGCCGCCAGCATTCCCTTGGGGCCGTGAAGGACGGAAAAATCACTGCGGTGGGGGCCCGTGAGGGTGCGGGCAGCGACCCGGTCGGCGGGGCGGCCGTCGCGCAGGCGCCGGCGGTAGCTCTCTTCCGCGGCAAGTGCCGGCAGGTCCTCGACCAGGCTTTCGACATCGCCGTCGAGGCGCATGACGCCCCACGGGAATGGGGCTGGAATGCGTTCGCGGGTAAGAGAGGCATTGATCCGGCTCGCGGCATAGATGCGGGTCGCGGCAATCGCCACGGCATGTTCGGCCATCTGGGCCTCAAGTGCCGCAAGCCAGGCCATGTCGGCGGCAGTTTCGGCAAGCAGCAGATTGCGCTCGCGCATCAGTTTCTCGAAGGACGAGACGCGGGTTGCATGCTCGGCATCGAGAAGGGCAACCATGCGATCGAGAAAGCGCCGCCGCTCGGAGGGAGGCCCGGCAAAGAGACGGTCCTGGGCTGGCGTCAGCCAGAGCAGGCGCAGGCGCTCGGACAGGATCGCGGCAGAGCGCTGCAGGTGGCCATCGACGAGAACGGCGCGCGGGGCGGCCTGGCCCTCGGTCTCGCTGGGCGACCAGGCGGTTCCAAGCTGGGATTCACCTGCCGGGCCACTGACGAGGGCAGACACGGCCCATGCGCCCTCGCCGCCATGACGGCCGAGGATCGCTGCCTCGGCGCCACGCAGACCGCGCCCGGGTTGGAGCATGGAAATGGCTTCGAGAAGATTGGTCTTGCCGGCGCCGTTTTCGCCAACCAGCGCAATGAGGCCCGGCGGCACCGAGAGCCGCAGGCTGTCATAGTTGCGAAAACCGGAAAGCGTCAGGCGGGTGATCGCAAGGGTAGGCTTGGCGGTCCCGTCATTGGCAACGCCAGATGCGGACGTCATACCCGCATCGGCATCAGCACATAAAGCGCACCGGCATCTTCGGGGTCCTTGACCACGGTCGGCGAACCGGCATCCTGAAACTCGAAGCGCATGGTTGCTGCCTCGATCTGGCCCGCCACGTCGAGAAGGTAGCGCGAGTTGAAGCCGATCTCGATTGCATCATCGCCATAGGTGACGGGCAGTTCTTCCTCGGCGCTTCCCGAATCCGGGTTGTTGACGGCGAGCGCCAGCCTGTCCTTGGAAAGCGAGAGCTTCACGGCCCGGCTCTTTTCGAAGGAAATGGTCGAGACGCGGTCCACGGCGGCCGTGAATTCCTTGGTATCGGCAGTCAATTGCTTGCTGTTGTTGCGCGGGATGACACGCTCATAGTCCGGGAAGGTGCCGTCGATGAGTTTCGATGTGAGGACGAGGCCACCGGCGGAAAACCGGATCTTCGAAGATGAGAGTGCTACCTCGACGTCACCCTCCACGCCCTCCAGGAGCTTGACCACTTCAAGCACGGTCTTTCGAGGAACGATGACGCCCGGCATGCCGGCAGCGCCTGCCGGCAGGTCCACCTGCGCCTGCGCCAGTCTGTGGCCATCGGTGGCGACGGCACGCAGGCTTTCGCTCTGGCTTGCCTGATGCAGGTAGATGCCGTTCAGGTAATAGCGTGTCTCTTCGGTCGAGATGGCAAAGCGTGTCTTCTCGATGAGGTATTTGAGCTGGGTCGTCGCCAGCTTGAAGGTGATCGCGAACTCACCGCCGGACAGGTCTGGGAAGTCCTCGGGCGGGAGCGCCTGCAAGGCAAAGCGCGAGCGGCCGGCGATGACATTGACACGCTGGGAATCCGGGCTCTGTTCCAGGGCGAGTTGGGCGCCCTCGGGAAGTTTGCGGACGATGTCATAAAGAAGATGGGCGGCCACCGTGACAGCGCCTTCGCGCTGGGTTTCGGCGGCGATCTTCTCGACGATCTCGATATCGAGGTCGGTCGCCGTGAGCCTGATGCCATCGCGGCCGGCGTTCACCAGAACGTTCGACAGGATGGGAATGGTGTTGCGCCGTTCGACCACGCTCTGCACGTGATTGAGAGCCTTCAGGAACGCCGTTCTTTCGATCGTAACACGCATGGAGGAAACTGCCCAATTGACGCCCGGCCGCGCTCACGATGAGCCACGGGGCTTGCGACAATGACCCGGAAAACCCTTGTTTTCAAGCTATTTTCAGGGTTTCACACGACTGTTTGCAGGCGCTTACTGCTGCTCCACCAGGCGGATCAGCATCGCCACGTCCTTGGCAAGCTTCTCGTCGCTGCGCATCTGCTCATCGATCTTGCGCACGGCATGGAGCACCGTCGAGTGATCGCGCCCGCCGAAGCGGCGGCCGATCTCGGGAAGCGACCGGCTGGTCAGCTTCTTGGCGAGATACATGCCAACCTGGCGCGGCACCACGACTGTCCGGGCCCGGCGCGGCGAGAGAAGGTCTGCCTTCGCCACATTGTAATGGCGGCCGACGACCTTGAGGATGTCCTCGATCTTGATGCGCCCCGGATCATTGCCCGCATGGCTGACCGCTTCGCGCAGCACCATGCCGGCAAGATCAACCGAGATCGGACGATTGTTGAACTGCTGGTAGGCAAGAATGCGATTGAGCGCGCCTTCCAGTTCACGGCCACCACCAGCAACCTTGTGGGCAATGAGATCGAGGATCTCGGGGGCGACCACGTGGCTCGCGTCCTTGGCGAGCATCTGCTGATGGCGCATGCCGAGGATGCGGCGGCGCAGCTCTTCATCGGGAGCCTCGATGTCAACGACGAGGCCGCCCATGATCCGCGAGCGCATGCGCTGGTCGATGGCGTCAAGCTGGGCCGGCGGCACATCGGCGGCAATCACGACCTGGCGCCTGGCATCCACCAGCGAATTGAAGGCGTGGCAGAACTCCTGCTGGGTAGCGCGTCCTTGCAGGAACTGGAAATCGTCGATCAACAGGACATCGATGGCCTGGAACTGGTCCTTGAAGGACAGGGTATCGCGCTGCCGCACGGCGTGGATGAAGCCATACATGAAACGTTCGGCCGTCAGCATCATCACGCGGCGCCCGGCACTTGCGGCCCGCACCCGATAGGCGATGGCGTTGAGCAGGTGGCTTTTGCCGAACCCCGCCGGGGAATGGATGTAAAGCGGATTGACGCCGAGGCCCGATGCAGCCGATCCCTGCGCCACGCGATTGGCGGCGGCGAAGGCCAGCTGGTTCGAGGCGCCGACCACGAATGTCTCGAAGGTCTGGCTGTCGTCGGCAGCCTGGGCGTCAGCCAACGGAACGCTCTGGAAGTTCAGCGGCTCAACCGCCAGTCCCGGCTCGGTGGCACGGGCAAGCGGCGGGCGTGCGACGACGTTCCGCTCCTGCTGCTGGGAAACTACGGGCTGGCCCTGGGTGCGCACCCGCAAGATCACATGGGCAACGCCGTCGATTTCAGCGGCCACGGCCTTCTGAAGTTTTCCGACATAGTGGTTCTCGACCCAGCTCTTGAGAAAGCGGGTCGGCACGGAAAGTAGAAGCTGGCCATTGCTGCAGCTTTCAAGTTCCATGCGTCCAAACCAACTGTTGAAGAGGTCTTCGCCAAGTTCAGCGCGTATTCTCTGCTGGATGCGTTGCCACTTGCCTCGCAACTCCACCATGTCCGCGCCCTGCCCTGCCGCCGAGTTCAATGCTGCCGCCGTCACCTTCTGTCCCGCCTTTTTCTGATCGACGCCATTTGCCTCACGCCAACCTTGCCCCACTCACGACAGCAGTCTCTGCATGAAGGCAGTGCCTTCATGTCTTGCCTCTTGGGGCGCAGAAAGCGCCTGCCGCAACACCACTCGGCTTGCGCACCAGCACTTCAATACTTACCCATGAGGGGTGACTCCTTGGCCACCAAACCGCTGTCCACCTCGGAACGGCTCTTGCCGTGCCTTGGCTGACGTCTAACTAGTCACGGCCAGAGAAGCTGTGCAACGGCTAAGCGATGTCCGTCCGTACCCGGACGTCGCGCGGGCGAGAATCCGTTCTGTGCCCAAACACGCGGCATTTCCCCTAAACACCTGATTCACGCAGATGAATCATCGGCAAGCACAGTCACGTAAATGACAACTTAACGAAGCACTGGGCATCGCCGCAGCAGCGACGGGCCAGTGGCCAGATTCACCCGGTAACTGGCAATTCGTCATAAGCTTCTGAATTTTTTGGAGTTATTTTCACGATTTTGTCAGGGTCCGGAACAAAAACGCCGCAGGCAAAAGCTGCGGCGTTGCAATTCTATCCCTGGCGGGATGAAAATCGTGGCAGGCGCTCAGGCCTTGCCTGGTCGTCTCAACCCTTCATGGCGCGCACGCGCGCGGCAAGCCGGGAGACTTTGCGTGAGGCGGCGTTCTTGTGCATGACGCCCTTCTGGGCACCACGTGCAAGCTGTGGCGTTGCGGCCTTGAGGGCTGCCTCGGCATCGGACTTCTTGCCGGTAGCAATGGCTTCCTCAACCTTGCGCACCGAAGAGCGTACCAGGCTCAGGCGGTTCTTGTTGACGGTGGCGCGGCGTGCGGCAACGCGGGTCGCCTTCTTGGCGGATTTGGTGTTGGCCATAAGTGTTCCTGTGGTTTGGCAGTCTGGCCGTCCCGGCTTGGCGCACAAAACGGCTCGCCCCGGCAAAAACCGGGGCTGGTTGGCGCGGCTTATAGGCATGAAGCGGGCGTGCCGTCAATTCTGCCGTTGCCTGGCTTCCGGGCCCTGCCTATAGGCCTTTACCATGCAGTCCGAAACCCGCCCCTGGGGCATGTTCCACGTCCTTGATGAACAGCCCGGCTTCAAGGTGAAGCGCATCACCGTGACACCGGGCGGCAGGCTGTCGCTGCAGAGCCACAAGCACCGCAGCGAGCATTGGACGGTGGTCAGCGGCGAAGCGACGGTGACCGTCGATGCCACAGTCAGGAAGCTTGGCCGGGGGCAGTACGCTGATATTCCGCTGGGCGCCAAGCACCGGTTGGAAAACCTCGGCAGAGAGCTGGTCGAGATCATCGAAGTGCAGTTCGGTGATTATCTCGGCGAAGACGACATCATCCGCTACGACGACATCTATAACCGGACCTGAGGCCCATGAACCGCATCGGCATTGATGTGGGGGGCACCAAGATCGCGGCGGCAGCCTTCAATTCCAGCGGAAGCTACGTCTTTGAAACGCGGGTCGCCACGCCGCGAAGCTATGAAGAGATCGTCAAGGCGGTTGCCGAGATCGCCCGGCAAGCAGGGGCCGGTGCGATCGGGGTTGGCGCTCCCGGTTCTTCCGGTCCTGGCGGCTTGTGGCGCAACTCCAACATCGTCGCCTGCAACGGCAGGCCCTTCCATGGTGATCTGGAACAGGCGATCGGCAGGCCGATCAAAAGTGAAAACGATGCCAACTGCTTTGCGCTGTGCGAGGCACGCGAAGGCGCCGGCAAGGGACACCGGACGGTGGCCTTCTTTACCATTGGCACCGGGCTGGGCGGTGGCATCGTGATTGACGGCCAGCTTCTGCGTGGCGCCCATGGCGAGGCTGCCGAGTTCGGACATATGGGCATGCCTTGGCTCAAGGAAGCGGAACTGCCGCCGATCAAATGTTTCTGCGGCAAGCCAGGCTGCGCGGAAATGTATGTCTCGGGCACCGGGTTACGCCAGGACTGGATGCGCGTTCATGGCGTGACACTGGATGGACCCGAAATCGTGAAGATGGCGCGGGCGGGCGATGCCGCTGCAAGTGCCGCCCTTGCAAGGCTTCAGGACCGGTTTGCACGGGTCGTCGGCAATATCGTCAATTGCCTCGATCCCGATATCTTCGTGATGGGCGGTGGACTCTCCGAGCTTCCGGAACTGGTGGAAGACCTGCCCGACATTGCCGCCCGCTACAGCTTTTCAGGCACGGCCCGCCCGCTGATATCCCGCGCGCAACATGCCGATGCCGGGGTGCGCGGCGCCGCACTGCTGTCGAGTTGACGGGCAAGCGAGCCGGATAGCCAGACCTACTTCACCTTTTCGAACTTGCCCGACTTGCCGGAGCGGAACAGGGCATCGAGGATCTTCATGTTGGTGATGGCATCCTCAATGCCCCAGACCTGTCTTTCCTTCTTGCGGATCACCCGGCCAAAAGCCTCAGCCTGCAACTGGTACTGATCCGAGACCGGGAACTCATGCCAGGTGCCGTCATTCATCTCCATGCCCTGCACGAAGATGCGGTTCGGGCGATCAGGCGGCGCATTGAAGGGAATCTCGACCTCGATGCGGCCCTTGGTGCCCATGATGTTGACGCGTTGATAGGGCGCAAGCTGCGTCGAGACCGTGAAGGTCATGTGGCGACCCTTGGAAAACTCGGCGATGGCCCCGGCAAGCCTGTCGGTCTTGAATTTGGGGTCACGCTCGATCGTCGCGGCGACCCGCAGCGGATCGGCACCGAAGATGTAGCGTGACACGGTGACCGGATAGCAGCCGATGTCGAGAAGGCCGCCGCCGCCGATCTTCGCCATGTTGCGAACATTGCGGGGATCGCGGTTGAAATAGCTGAACAGCACCTGGATGGCGCGCACCTCGCCGATCTCACCGGCCTTCACGCGTGCCAATGCATCCTTCCATTGCAGCGCGTGCCGCACCATGAAGGCTTCCGCCACCCTGATGGATTTCGGCACCTTGCGCAGCGCTGCTGCTTCCCGGGCAGTGATGGCGATCGGTTTTTCGCAGAGCACATGCTTGCCCGCCCGGGCTGCCGCCAGGGTGAGGGGCACATGCAGGTGGTTGGGCAGCGGGTTATAGACGGCCTCGATTTCGGGATCGGCCAGCATCTCCTCATAGGAGCCGTAGGCCTTGGGAATCCCGAGCTTGCCAGCCCATTGCCTTGCCGTCCTGAGGTCGCGGGAGGAGATGGCGGCAACCTCAAGCTCCTTGCTCTTCAGCATGCCCGGAATGACCTTGGCCACGCCGATGTTCGCGGTGGAGATGATGCCCCACTTAACCTTCCCCATTCACCACTCCTGCCCTGTTCCTGATCGAATTCCAGCCAGTATGCCCGAGTTCCCGCCGGGCGTTAAGTGTCGCTGGTTGGAAACCAATGGCCGTTCCTTGCCTTGACGCTGAGGCTGGCGCGGCGCTTAATTCCACGATCTGGCAGCCAAGGCACAAGAACCGGCTGCGACAGACTACAGGGAGTTAGCAGTATGACATTTATGAAGACGCTTTTGACCGCCACGGCCCTGACGGTCCTGGTGGCTGGAGCCGCGCAGGCCGCAGAACCGGAAAGCTGCAAGGCCGTTCGCTTTGCCGATGTGGGTTGGACCGACATTCAAGTGACCACCGGCGCCACGCAAGTGGTGCTCGAGGCTCTTGGCTATACGCCGGAAGTGAAGACGTTGTCGGTGCCCGTCACCTACGCTTCGCTCAAGAACAAGGACATCGACGTGTTCCTCGGCAACTGGATGCCCTCCATGACAGCCGACATCAAGCCCTACCTCGATGACAAGTCGGTGGAGCAGTTGTCCACCAATCTCGAGGGTGCAGGTTACGGTCTCGTGGTGCCGCAGTATGTGGCCGATGCAGGCGTGAAGAGCCTTGCTGATCTCGGCGCCAACAAGGACAAGTTCGACGGCAAGATCTATGGCATCGAAGCCGGCAATGACGGCAACCGCATCATCCAGACGATGATCGACGACGCCAAGAACAACCTTGGCGGTTTCACGATGGTCGAAAGCTCGGAAGCCGGCATGCTCACCGAAGCCGAGAAGGCGATCAAGGACAACAAGTGGATCATTTTCCTGGCCTGGACGCCACATCCGATCATGGGTGAGATGAAGATCCACTATCTCGACGGCATGGGTGACTCCGGCTTTGGTGCAGCCACTGTGCTGACCAATGTGCGGGCCGGCTATGGCAGCGAGTGCCCCAACGTCACCAAGCTTCTTTCCAACCAGAAGTTCACGCTGGCCATGGAAGGCGCCATGATGGACCCCGTCCTCAAGAGCGGCGCGGACCCCAAGGCCACCGCCCTTGAATGGCTGAAAGCCAACAAGGACGCGGTGAAGCCCTGGCTCGATGGCGTGACAACCTTCGATGGCGGCGATGCCAATGCCGCAGTCGCCGCAGTACTCGGCGGCTGATTACAAACACATCTGATGAACGGGCGGCGGCCTCGGCTTGCCGCCCGTTTTGCTGCGCGAGGCCTTGCATGGCGCCAAAGGCTGGTTCAAGTTGAAAACCAAAACGTAGCGCAATGGGGAGCGGCGCATGGATCCTGTATCTGAACTCATCAGGTCCTGGAAGATTCCGGTGGGTGCCTGGGGCAAGGCAGTCATCGAGTTCATCGTCGACTGGTTCCAGTGGCTCTTTGACGCCATCAAGATTTCACTGAACTTTGTGGTCGAAGGCTCGACCGGCCTGCTGCTGCTGCTGCCGCCCGTTGTCCTTGCGCTGTTGCTCGCGGGCCTTGCCTACTGGTTGCGCCGCTCATGGAAGCTGGCGCTCGGCGTTCTCGTCGGCCTGCTGTTCATCATCAACCAGGGCCTGTGGAAGGAGACGGTGCAGACACTCGTCCTGGTGGTCGGGTCCACGGCGCTCTCCATGGCAATCGGCGTGCCGCTCGGCATCTGGGCCGCGCACAAGCCGAAAGTCTGGAAGATCACGCAACCCGTCCTCGACCTGATGCAGACGATGCCGACCTTCGTCTATCTCATTCCCATCCTCATCCTCTTCGGCCTTGGCGCCGCCCCTGCCCTCATCGTCACCATCATCTTTGCGATGCCGGCGCCGGTGCGCATGACCTACCTCGGCATCACCTCCATTCCGCGGCCGATGATCGAGGCCGGCGAGAGTTTTGGCGCCACCAGGCGGCAGCTTCTCTGGAAGGTCGAGCTTCCGGCGGCCCTGCCATCGATCATGGCCGGCCTCACGCAATGCATCATGCTGTCGCTTTCAATGGTGGTGTTTGCAACACTCATCGGTGCGCCCAGCCTCGGCAACCCGGTCAACAAGGCGCTGGCGAACCGCAACATTCCGCTGGGTATCGAGGCCGGGCTGGCCATCGTCATCCTTGCCATCATCCTTGACCGGGTCCTGGCCGTCCAGGCAGGAGCAAAGAGATGACAACAGCCGTCGAATTCAAGAACGTCGACATCATCTTCGGCAACAATGTTGGCGAGGCCCTCGCCATGGCGCGGGCTGGTGCGCAGCGCAGCGACATCCTCGCCAAGACCGGTGCCGTGCTCGGTGCAACCGGGGCCAATCTCACCGTCAGGGAGGGCGAGATTTCCGTTCTCATGGGCCTTTCCGGTTCCGGAAAGTCCACGCTGCTGCGGGCCGTCAACGGACTCAACAAGGTGACTGGAGGACAGGTGCTGGTGCGGGACGGCAGCCGCATGGTCGATGTTGCCTCCTGTGACGAAGCAACGCTGCGCCACATCCGCCAGAAGCAGGTCGCCATGGTGTTCCAGCAGTTTGCCCTGTTGCCATGGCGTACGGTCCGGGAGAATGCCGGGCTGGGCCTGGAACTTGCCGGCATGCCGCTTGCCGAACGCAACGAAAAGGTGGACCGGCAACTGAAACTGGTGGGCCTCGAGCAATGGGCCGGGAAATTCGTGCATGAGCTTTCGGGCGGCATGCAGCAGCGTGTCGGCCTTGCCCGCGCCTTCGCGACGGAAGCACCCATCCTGCTGATGGATGAGCCGTTCTCGGCGCTCGACCCGCTGATCCGCACCAAGTTGCAGGATGAGCTGATGCAGCTTCAGCGCACCATCAAGAAGACCATCATTTTCGTGAGCCATGACCTCGAGGAAGCGCTCAAGATCGGCAACACCATCACGATCATGGAGGGCGGGCGCATCGTGCAGTCGGGGCGTCCGGAGGACATCGTGCTGCGGCCCGCCAATGATTATGTGCGGGATTTCATCGCCAATGTGAACCCGCTGTCGGTGCTCACGGCATGGAACGTGATGCATGGTGTCGCCGACCTTGAGAAGACCGCCGATGGCTGGGTCTGGCTCGACGCACGCAAGACTACGCGCTTCAAGCTGGACGAAAACGACAAGGTGCTGGATGCCGAGCGCGACAAGAAGAAGACCGCATGGATTTCCTGCGCCGACATCGAGACCAAGCCGGTTCCGGAAGGCAAGCGCCCTGCCTATTGGGCGCGGCCCGGGACAACGCTCAAGACGGTGATGCTCGCCATGCACCACACGGACACGGCACCCGTGGCGCTGTTTGACGATGACGACAGGTTCGTCGGCTCGATTGGCGTCAAGGATGTGCTGCGCGCCGTCCTCAAGCGCTCAGAGTGAAAAGGCCTCGCCGGCACTGAGTTTCGGAATGCCGAGATAAAGCGCGATGGATTGCCCGATGTCGGCAAAGCTCTGGCGCTGGCCGATGCTTCCCGGCTTGAGGCCGGGGCCATGGCACAGCACAGGAATCTGCTCGCGGGTGTGGTCCGTGCCTCGCCAGGTCGGATCGTTGCCGTGGTCGGCCGTGACGATCAGGCGATCACCATCGCGCAACAGTTGCAAGGCACCACCCAACCAGCGGTCAAAGTGATTGACGGCCCCGGCATAGCCTTTCGGGTCACGCCGGTGGCCGAAGTTGGTATCGAAGTCGACGAAGTTGGTGAACAGGAGCCCGCCATCGCCCAGCTCCTGCATTTCCCGCGCGGTCGTTTCCATGAGCAGGTCAAGGCCCGACACCTTCACTTCGCGGCCCGTGCCGGAATGGGCAAAGATATCGCCGATCTTGCCGATGGCAGTGACAGGCCTTCCGGCATCGCTCAGGCGGTTGAGCAGCGTCGGCGAGGGCGGCAGCACGGCAAAATCCTTGCGGTGGCCGGTGCGCTCAAAGGTTTTTGCAGTTTCTCCGATAAAAGGCCTGGCAATGATGCGGCCGATGTTGAGGACATAGGTCAGTTCACGGGCAACACGGCAGACGTCATAGAGCCGCTCCAACCCGAAATGGCCTTCATGGGCGGCGATCTGGATGACGCTGTCGGCGCTCGTATACATGATGGGCTTGCCGGTGCGCAGGTGTTCTTCGCCGAAATCTTCGATCACCTGTGTTCCCGAAGCATGAGTAAGCGACAGGAAGCCGGGCACCTTTGCCTTCCGGGTTATCTCATCGACCAGAGACAGCGGAATGGCGGGATCGGTATCGGGGAAATATCCCCAGTCCTTTTCCAGCGGAACGCCAGCCATTTCCCAGTGCCCGGTAATGGTGTCCTTGCCTCTTGAGACCTCGCGGGCCACGCCCCAGAGACCTTTCACATCCGCCGGGAACAAGTCCTTGCCGGTGACGAGGCTCGCCGCCTTGCTGAGACCCAACGCAGCAAGATTGGGAATTTCCAGCGTGGCGTTTTCGGCAATATGCGTGAATGTATTGGCACCTTCATCGCCGAAGGCTGCCGCATCGGGGGCGCCACCGACACCGAAGCTATCCATGACAAAAAGAAAGACGCGGGCCATGTCAGGGTGCAATCCGTCTGATGATGTCAGGGCCAGAAGCGCCGCTCTTACCCAGCACATAGGAGGCCCTGACGATGGCAGCGGCACGTTCGGCGCTTTGCCTGTCTGCGGCATGCACGATGCAGAGTGGCGTCTTACTGTTGGCCTTGCCGCCCTTGCCGAGCAGGCCATCGAGACCCACGGCGTGATCGATCCGGTCGGCGGCGACGCGGCGTCCGCCACCCAACTCGATCACTGCAAGACCGAGATCGCGCGTCCTGATGGCAGTCACCACGCCTTCGCCTTCCGCATGCACGGGCAGTGTCACGGGGGCGGTGCGCAAATGGCTGGCATGCTTGGCAAGGAAGTTGGGCGGACCTCCGAGAAGCCGCACCATCATGTCGAAGTGTTCTGCCGCCTTGCCCGACTGCAATGCCGTCATGAGTTGCTCTCTTGCGGCCTCAAGGCTGCCGGAGAGGCCAGCGCTGACGAGAAGTTCGGCGCCCAGCGCCAGGGTGATGTCGAGGACGCGCGGATTGCGTTCATCACCCAGCAGAAAGCGCGAGGCATGCGCCACTTCCAGGGCATTGCCGGCGACGGGCGCCAGTGGTTCGTCCATGTCGGTGATCAGGGCCGTGGTCTTGAGGCCTGCGCCATTGGCAACGGCCACGAGCGATTCCGCCAACGCCGCTGCCTCGTCGAGGCTCTGCATGAAGGCGCCCGAGCCGCACTTCACATCGAGCACAAGGTGTTCGAGGCCAGCCGCAAGTTTCTTCGAGAGGATCGAAGCGGTGATCAGCGGCACGCTTTCCACCGTCGCCGTGACATCGCGGATGCCGTAGAGGCGCTTGTCGGCGGGAGCGAGATCCGCCGTCTGGCCGATGATGCAGCAGCCTGCCTCGCGCGTCACCTTGCGAAACAGGTCAAGGTCAGGCTGGGTGCGGTAGCCCGGAATGGAATCAAGCTTGTCGAGCGTACCGCCGGTGTGGCCGAGGCCGCGTCCGGAGATCATCGGCACGAAGCAGCCACAGGCCGCAAGCATGGGGGCCAGCATGAGCGAGAGATTGTCGCCAATGCCGCCCGAGGAATGCTTGTCGACTACGGGACCGGGAAGATCCCATTCCAGCACCGTCCCGGAATCACGCATGGCCAGCGTCAGCCCCACGGCCTCGTCGCGCGTCATGCCCTTGAAGAAAACGGCCATGGCGAAGGCTGCGACCTGCCCCTCTGACACGGAACCCTTGGTCAGACCTGCGATGAAGTCCTTGACCTCGGCCGTCGAAAGGGCCGCGCCATCGCGCTTGCGGCGGATGACCTCCTGCGGAAGCATCAGGCCCGGTCCCTGAAGAAGCGGGTGAGCAGCCGCTTCATGTTGGAGGCCGCCTTCTCGCCTTCCCGCTTGGTCTCCTCATGCGAGGGATTGGCGCCCTTGATGCCGGCCCCCAGATTTGTGATGACGGAAAGGCCGGCAACCTTCAGGCCAAGCCGCCGCGCCATGATGGTTTCCGGTGCTGTTGACATGCCGACAGCATGGCCGCCGATCACCTGGGCCATCCTGATCTCGGCCGGCGTTTCAAACGAGGGACCCGAAAACCAGACATAGACGCCCTGCTTCAAGGCGATCTTTTCCTTCTTGGCAGCGGCAAGAAACGCCTTCCGCAAGCCCGGGTCATAGGCGTCAGTCATGGGCACGAAGTTTTCATCGCCGTGCTGGCCGATCAGCGGGTTCATGCCGGAATAGTTGATGTGGTCGGTGATCAGCATGATCGCGCCCGGCGGAATGGAGAGCTTGAGTGAGCCTGCGGCATTGGTGAGGATCAAGGTTTCGATGCCCGCCTGCTTGAGCTGGTCGAGCACCGGGCGCATCACACCGGCATTGCCACTTTCATAGGGATGGGCCCTGCCTGCCAGAACGGCAACCTCGACGCCGCCGATGCGCCCCACATGAAGCTTGCCGGCATGGCCCGAAATCTTCGGAACCGGAAAGCCCGGCAGTTCACCATAGGGAATGACAAGGGCATCGCTGACAGCCTCGACAACCGAGCCAAGCGCGGAACCCAGGATGATGGCGTGCCTGGGCGCCCTGCCCTGCAGTTTTTCAACAAGCGACATGGGTGGACTATATCATCCCGAGGCGGCTTGGAAAGGCTTGGCAGGGACGAGACTGGCGACCACTACGGCAGCGTGCT
>CAZUKI010000044.1:7978-14973 GCA_964620785.1 uncultured Aestuariivirga sp. | reverse complement strand
GGGCTGAGACGGATCGTGGAGGGTGCGGCGGCAGGGGCTTGCATTGCGGTGGGGCTCGTGGTTCTGTTCAAGGATGAACTGATATACTAGTTTGTGCCCAGGGATTGGGCAAGGGCAACAAGGCGGAGAGAAACAAGAAATGAAGAAACGGACATTCAAGGCTCCTTCGGGGGCGAGCCTGAACTTTACCGAATTGGGCTTTGGCGCGGCACCCTTGGGCAACCTTTACAGGGCCGTTTCCGACAAGGATGCCGATGCAACCCTCGAGGCCGCCTGGAAGGCGGGCCTCCGCTACTATGACACCGCCCCGCTTTATGGCCTTGGCCTGTCCGAAACCCGCCTCAACCGCTTCCTCAAGGGCAGGAAGCGCAAGGACTATGTGCTCTCCTCCAAGGTCGGGCGGCTGTTGCAGCGCTGCAAGCCCGAGGAACGCACCGGCATCGGCAAGTTCTTCGACACGCCCTCGCGCCGTGAAGTCTTCGACTATACCTATGACGGCGTCATGCGCTCCTTCGAGGCTTCGCTGGAACGGCTGGGCGTCGACGAGATCGACATTCTCCTGGCCCATGACTGCGATGTCTTCACCCACGGTTCGGAAGCGGCCCGCGAAACCCACATCAAGACGTTGATGTCATCGGGCTACAAGGCCCTGCTCAAGCTTCGCGATGAAAAGGTGATCAAGGCCTTTGGCGCCGGCGTCAATGAATGGCAGGCCTGCCAGACGCTAGCCGAACAGGGCGATTTCGATCTCTTCCTGCTGGCCGGCCGTTACACGCTGCTGGAGCAGGAGGCCCCGCTCAACAGTTTCCTGCCGCTCTGCGAGAAGCGCGGCATCGGCATCATCCTCGGTGGACCCTACAATTCCGGCATCCTCGCAACCGGGGCCCGCCCCGGCGCCTATTACAACTATGATCCGGCCCCCAAGCACATTCTGGAGCGGGTCCGGAAGATCGAGGCCGTCTGCAAGGCCCACAAGGTGAAGCTGCCGGAGGCGGCGCTGCGCTTCCCGCTGACGCATCCTTCCGTGGTCTCGGTCATTCCCGGCGCCGTCACGCCCAAGGAAGTGGCGCTCAACGTCAAGACCCTGTCGGCCCGGATTCCAAAGGCCCTGTGGAAAGATCTCAAGGCCCAGGGCCTCATGGACAACCGGGCTCCCACGCCATAGATAAGAATGCATCAAAAAATAAGGTGCGATACCATCATTCAATGATGTAAATACATCTTTACATCACTCATTCTCTTGGTCACAAGGTTGTCACACCACCATGGGCCGGGAGGAATGCCGTGAACACGAACAATGCCGCCAACGATCTCAGCGATCCCGTCATCCGGGCCGAACTGGCCCTGCTTGGCCTGCGCTGGGCCAACTGCATTTCATGGAATGCTTCGGAAGCGGTTCTCTATCAGCAGGCCATCGCCCGCGAGGAGGCTGACGTAGCCTCGTCCGGGGCTCTCGTCGTCACGACCGGCAGCCATACTGGCCGCAGCCCCAAGGACAAATACATCGTCAACAATACGGCGAGCGCTGCGACTGTCTGGTGGGCCAACAGCCAGTCCATGTCCCAGGATGCATTCGACCGGTTGAAGGCCGACATGCTGACCCATGCCCGCCTCAAGTCCCTCTTCGTGCAGGACCTCATGGGCGGCGCCGATGCCAACCATGCCCTGCCCACCCGCGTCATTACCGAACAGGCCTGGTCTGCCCTCTTCATCCGCCACCTGCTGATCAAGCCGAAGAAGGATGTGGCCTTCACGCCGAAGCTGCACATCATCTGCCTGCCGAGCTTCCGGGCAAATCCATCCGTACACGGAACACGTTCCGAAACGGTGGTTGCCATGGATCTCAGGCAGGGTCTCGTGCTGATCGGCGGCACGCACTATGCCGGCGAAATCAAGAAGTCCGTCTTCACCGCCTTGAACCACCTGCTCCCGGACAGCGGCGTCCTGCCCATGCACTGCTCCGCCAATGTCGGCAAGGCGGGTGACGCGGCAATCTTCTTCGGCCTTTCCGGCACCGGCAAGACCACGCTTTCCGCTGATCCGGAGCGCACGCTCATCGGTGACGACGAGCATGGCTGGTCGGACAAGGGCGTCTTCAACTTCGAAGGTGGCTGCTATGCCAAGGCCATCAACCTCACGGCCGCCAGCGAACCGGAGATCTTCGCAGCAGCGAACCGCTGGGGCACCGTGCTTGAGAATGTCGTCATTGATCCGGTGACGCGCGAGCCGGACTTCAGTGACGTGAGCCTCACCGAAAACACCAGGGCTGCCTATCCGCTCACGGCCATCGCCAATGCCAGCACAACCGGCGAGGCACCGCATCCGCGTGCCATCATCATGCTCACCTGCGATGCCTTTGGCGTGTTGCCGCCGGTCGCCAGGCTGTCGGGCGAGCAGGCCATGTTCCACTTCATGTCGGGCTATACGGCGAAGGTCGCCGGCACCGAGCGTGGCATCACCGAGCCGCAGGCCACTTTCTCGGCCTGTTTCGGAGCACCCTTCCTGACGCGCCACCCTTCGGTCTATGCCGAGATGCTGCGCGAGCGCATGGAGCACCACAAGGTGCCCTGCTACCTCGTCAACACCGGCTGGGCGGGTGGCGGCTACGGCGTCGGCCGCCGCATGCCGCTGGCCCTGACGCGCAAGATCGTTGGCCTCGTGCTCTCGGGCGAAATCAACACCGTCGAAACGCGGGTCGATCCCCATTTCGGCTTTGCCGTTCCCGTCGCCCTGCCCGGCGTGCCGCCATCCGTGCTCAATCCGCGCAAGGCCTGGCCCGATGGCGCTGCCTATGATGCGGCCGCGTCGAAGCTGCTCGGCCTCTTCACCACGAACTTCAAGAAGTTTGGCGATGAGGCAGCAGGCCTTCTCGAGGCCGGCCTCGGTGATGGCGTCAGGCTCGCCGCCGAATAGGAAGCGGACGGGGATCGCTCAGGCGTAGGCCCGCCACAGGGGAAGTCCGGTCGCGGCCGCAAAGCCGGGGTCGGACGTATAGATCAGGTGCCCTTGTTCCATGGCCCCTTTGCACGCCTTGAGGTCGGGTGCCACATGGTTGCGCTTGGCGGGTAGCTGATTGCTGTAGAAGTAGCCGTCTTCCATGGAGAAGCCCGACATCACCACGGGCTTTGCCCCAAGTTTCAGGGCCAGCATGGCTGCGAAGATGCCGTTTGAAACGCTGCGCTGTCCGACAGTTGGCGACAGAAGATAATATCCCGTGATGTCGGACATGACAGATGTCTTGGTGACATCCCTGATCGGTGTGATCCGCCCGGCTCTATAGCCGCGCTCGGCAAGGAATGGGGCAATCGTGCCGTCGTTCTTTCCGTTCACGATGAAAAGCAGGTGTTCCGTGCCGCAACCCGCGAGCACGCGCCAATAGCCCTGGCGGTTGTCGTCATCGACCTTGATCTTGGGCTGGAAGATCGTGAGGTGAGGCTCGGGCAGCCCGAATTGCGAGAGCAGCAATTGCGAGGCGTTGACGCTCACGCGAAACCATGACGCGTCCACGCCCTCGGGCCGTGTCGGATTGGGGGCGCTGCCCACTACCAGCGCTGGGCCATCGATGTGCCCGATCTGGGCGATGTCGCGTTCGAAACCGTCCCGGTTCCAACGCAGCTGGGCGTAAACCTCCGCGCAGCGCCAGAGCCAAGTGAAGTAGCGGTCAACGCGCAGCGCGTCGAGCAGTGCCTGGCCACGGCCATCACCGCCAGGCCATGTTGCATCACCTGGCGGGTTTGCATCGTGACGTGCCGTTGTCATCATGCCGCTGCCAGGACTCAGGCTGACTCGAGCGCCTTGTGATGCGCCGGAGCAGGCTGAACGCCGGGGTTGGCCTGGTCCTGACCACACTTCATCAGCAGTTGCACGCGCTGAAGATCCAGCGGCGTGTCAACGGCAACGGAACGATCCTCGACCTCGACCATCAGCACCTGGTGGCCGTGCTCGACGAAGCGAAGCATTTCCACACTTTCACTGAGTTCGACGGGGCCAGGCGGCAGCGAAGCAAAGACTTCAAGTCCCTTCCTGCTGAAGCAGTAAAGGCCGAGCTGCTTGCGGTAGGGAATGCGCGCGCCACGGGCAAACGGTATGGCAAATCGAGAAAATGCCAGCGCCATGGATTGGGTTGTCAGTGATACCTTTACGACATCCAGGCTCAGCACATCATGGGCTTCGGTGAGCATGGCAAAGCCATTGCTTGCCATGACAGTGGGTGTACGGCAGTCCTGCATGGCCCGCGTCACGCGCTCGATGGCCTCGGGTGCGATCATCGGTTCGTCACCCTGCACATTGACGATGAAGTCAGCATTCACACGGCCCATGCATTCGGCCAGCCTGTCCGTACCGGACTGGTGACGTGGCGATGTCATCAGGAAGCGGATGTTCAGCTTCTCGCAGGCGGCGGAAATGCGCTCGTCATCTGTCGCCACATAGACATCGTCGATTGCCGCAACTGATCGTGCCGCCTCATGCACATGCCAGACCATCGGCTTGCCGTTGATCTCGGCCAGTGGCTTGCCCGGAAAGCGGCTTGAATTATAGCGGGCAGGGATGATGGCAACAGTTCTCATGCCGCAAGGCCAACGATGGTGTGCGGCAGAAGATCAAGTGGATGAGCGATGATTTCGCATCCGGAATTCGGTGCCTTTCCATAGCCCCACGCCGCGTGCCAGAACCGCACGCCCGCCCGCTGCGCCGCTTCGAGGTCGACAGGCATGTCGCCAACGAACACTGTTTCGGATGGATCGGTATTGGTCAGCGCGCAGGCCATCAGAAGGTGATCAGGCGCTGGCTTGCCGCGAAGTCCCTTTATGGGCGTCTGTATCGTGTCAAAAGTGACGGGAAGCTGCTCCAGCAGTTCGCGCGCCCGGTTTCCGTCCTTGGACGTGACCACGCCGAGCTTGTGGCCAGCGCGCGAAAGGTTGAGCAGAAGTTCATCGACGCAAGGATACCATGCGAGCAACGATTCGAGCTGGCGCGAGGCTGCAAAGTAAATGCGGTTTGCTTCAGTGGCGAGGTTTTGCAGGCCAAGCACCGCCATGATGTCTGCAAACGGAATGCCGATGTTTTCGAAATAGCGCTCGAAGGGCACCGTCACGCCGAGCTCACGCTGGACCACCGCCCAGGCAGCCCTCATGTTGTCTTTGGAGTTCAACAACACGCCGTCCAGGTCAAACAGAACAAGTTGAGTTGGCCTTGTGGGCGCCATATGTCCCGTTCGTCCCGTCACATCATTTGGTCCGGCTGGAAGTTCAGCCGCGATTCAACAGAACATTACGACGGTTGGCCGAAAGAATTGTGACAGTGCTGTGTCTTACAAAGAATTAAACTTGTAGGCGCGGCACCGTACAACTTCGGCGTGAACATTCTCGTCAACGCCCAGAAGCATGTGCGACAATCCTCACGTGCTGTCGCCCACGATTCTGCGCGCTGCGTCTTCGAGGATGCTGCGCACCCGAGTGCTTTCTTCGGCACTCCATGAACCCGGCTTGCCGAGAATGGCATGGCGCAGCGTGCGTGCGGCATGCAGCACCGCTTCCGGCGGCACATGGCTTTCTTCGGCACCGGCCATCACGGTGATCCGCTCCATGAGGGCGCGAACCTCGTTGGCCCGCTCATCAAGATGAGCGCGTCCCTTGTCAGTGGCGCGATAGGACTTCTTGGCACCGGCTGTCCCCGTGGCATCGACGTTCGCCTCGATCAGTTCCTTTTCCTCAAGCAGCGTGAGCGTTGGATAGATCGTGCCGGGGCTCGGGGCATAGCTGCCCGCAAAGCGCGCTTCGATGCTGCGGATCAGGTCATAGCCATGCGAGGGGGTATCGGCGATGAGGGCAAGGAGGAGCAGGGGGAGGTCGCCCTGTTCGAAGATCCGCCGTCCGCGGCCGCCGGGGCGGCGGAAGTCCGATGGGAATCCAGGGCCTCGGCCCCAGGGCCCGCGTCCGCCGTGGCGGTGTCCCCAGCCCCAGTGATGTCCGGGGCCATGCTTGTGATGTGGCATTGTAAAATTTCCTTTCGTGTCTGCCGAAGAGACTTTGATAGTCTTTCGACATAGCGAAAGATATATCGTAAGACTGTCTTTTCAAGCCCCGCCCGTGGAAATTTTTTGGAGGACGAGAAAACTATCTATATTTCAAGGCATTGCGATGCACTTCCGGCGATTGCCTAGCCGCGGCTGAGCGCACCCTGTTCCCAGCCGAGAATGGCCCGCTTGCGGGTGAGGCCCCAGTGATAGCCGGTGAGGGCGCCATTGCTCCCCACCACCCGGTGGCAGGGCACCACGAAGGACAGGGGGTTCTTGCCGACTGCCGCACCCACCGCCCGCGCCGCCTTGGGCGAACCCACATGGTCCGCAATCGCGCCATAGGTCGAGGCCTTGCCCACCGGGATCTTCAGAAGTGTCTCCCAGACGCGGATCTCGAAATCCGTGCCGATGAAGGTGATGCGTAAGGGTTCTCCCGGCCGGAAGCGCGGCTCGGCGAAAATCTTGGCCGCCGCCGGTGCCGTCCTGGCAGAATCCTCTGTGTACTGAGCATGTGGCCAGCGCCCCTTCATGTCGGAAAGCGCCTTGGCCTCCTCGCCGGGATCGGCAAAGGCAAGCCCGCACAGCCCGAACTCCGTCATCATCAGCAGCGCCACGCCGAAGGGCGAGGGGTGGAAGCCATAGGCGATGGTCAGTCCTTCGCCTTTCTGCTTGTAGGCGCCGGGCGGCATGCCTTCATGGCTGACGAACAGGTCATGCAGGCGTCCCGGCCCGGAAAGCCCGGACTCGAGGGCCGCATCGAGCACGCTGGCCTTCTCGTCGAGCAGGCTCCGCGCATGGTTGAGCGTCAGCGCCTGGATGAAGGCCTTGGGTGAAAGTCCCGCCCAGCGCGTGAACAGGCGTTGCAAATGTTCTGGGCTCAGGCGCATTTTCTGCGCCAGCGCCTCGAGCGACGGCTGGTCGCGATAGGAACCGGAAAGATGGGCGATCACCTCGCGCACCGTGGCATAGTCATCAA
>CAZUKI010000044.1:5580-7878 GCA_964620785.1 uncultured Aestuariivirga sp. | reverse complement strand
GCGCCGATCTCGTGGCGCTCGCCGCGATAGGCAAGGCACAGCCGCCCCACGAGTTCGCGGGCCTGGTCAACTTCAAGATCGATGCGCAGCCAGCGCCGGTTGAAGGTCTGCGAACGGGCCGCGCCGCGCCACGGCTGTTGCAGGAGCGTGACTGCATCACCGGTGATGCTGATCTGCTCGAAGCTTTCAGCCTGCTGCCAGTTGCGCCTGAGCGCCCACCAGATCAGCGCCACGTCGAGCCCCATGAAGCCCACCACCGGCCAGGCCCCGACGATCCAGAAAAACAGCCCGGCCATGAGATTGAGCCCGGCGATGATGGTTATGATCACCGCAAGGCCCTCGCGGCTCAGTGAGCGGTTGGGCCGCAGTGTGACACTCCAGTTGGGTTTGCTCTCGCTGTTGCTTTCCACGGTGGCCGCATGATTAGGTGCGGGCCGTGAAAGCACAAGCCAGAAAAGCGCCGCGCGGCCAGCGCCCATTGCCGCAGCCGGCGATCGACGAGATCTTCGCCCGCTTTGCCGCAGCCAATCCGGAACCGAAGGGCGAACTCAATTCCGTCAACGCCTTCACCTTCCTTGTCGCCGTGGTCCTGTCGGCGCAGGCAACGGATGTCAGCGTCAACATCGCGACGGGTCCGCTCTTTGCCCGCGCCTCGACGCCAGCGGCGATGCTGGCACTGGGTGAAGAAGGCTTGCGCGAAGCCATTCGCACCATCGGCCTCTACCGCACCAAGGCCCGCAACGTGATGGCCCTCTGCCAAAAGCTTGTGACGGAACATGGCGGTGAGGTGCCCAATGACCGCGCCGCCCTCGAAGCCTTGCCCGGCGTCGGCCGCAAGACCGCCAATGTGGTCCTCAACCATGTCTTTGGCGAACCGACGATTGCCGTCGACACCCACATCTTCCGCCTTGGCAACAGGTTGCGCATCGCCCCCGGAAAGACACCGGCGGAGGTGGAACAGCGCCTGCTGAAGGTTGTGCCGGAGGAGCGCAAGCGCCACGCCCACCACTGGCTCATCCTGCATGGGCGCTATGTCTGCAAGGCAAGGAAACCGGAATGCTGGCGCTGCCTCATTGCCGATCTCTGCCCCTTCACGCCGAAGAGCGTTTCACCTGCTTGAAGATGTGCACGAAATAGGCGGTGGAGAACAGTGGCACCACGAGATTGACGATTGGCACCAGCGCCATGAGGGCAGGGATGAAGCCCGCGGCGAAAATGTTGACGGCATTTTCCTTGCGCATCTGCTTGGCCTCGGCGGCATCCATGAAGCGCATCGCCGCCATCTCGAAATATTCCCGCGAGAGAAGATAGGCGTTGATGGTGATGAGCACGATTGCGCCGAACCCCGTGAACACCATGGGCAGGGCCAGGATATTGACGGCAAGGACGAGCAGGCCAAACTGGAGGGAAAATCGCAGCGCCTTGACGAGCGGCAGCGGCTGGCCCGGACCATCGGCGGCATAATGGGCGGTTTCAACCTTGGCGGCGATCTCATCAAGATAGAGACCCGCGAACATGGCCGTGACCGGCGCCATGAGGAAGAAGAAGGCGACCAGCAGCCCCAATGCCGCGCCGATCCCTGCCAGGGTTTCAAGCCACGGATAAGGAAAGAAGGTGAGGAACCAGAACACCGCCTCGACCGCGAGGAAGATGGCAACGAACAGCGCCAGCGCAAGACCGATGGCCTTGAACAGGACGGAGCGGAAATCGGGTGAGCGGAGATCGCCCAGGGCGCGCAGGAAGGCCGTCAACATCGCCCTGAAATAATGGCCCCGGCTTGTTTCATCAAGGCTGCTCCGCTATCGCCACGGCAGTGCAAGGAGGCCCGATGCCTGATCCAGTTCATGTCCTGACCATCGGCAATGCCATCGTCGATGTCATTGCCAAGGTCGGGGAAGATTTCGTTCTGCGTGAAAACCTGGTCAAGGGTTCGATGAACCTGATCGACGAGGCCCGCGCCGAAGCGCTTTATGGCGTGATGGGGCCTGCCATCGAGGTGTCGGGCGGCAGTGCCGGCAATACGGCGGCTGGCGTTGCCTCCTTCGGGGGAAGGGCCGCCTATATCGGCAAGGTCAAGTCCGACCAGCTCGGCGGCATCTATCGCCACGACATGCGCTCGCAGGGCGTGGTGTTCGATACACCGGCTGCGGGCGACGGCCCGGCGACCGCCCGCTCCTTCATCCTGGTGACGCCCGATGGCGAGCGCACCATGAACACCTATCTCGGCGCCTGCGTGAACCTTGGTGTCGCCGACATTGATGCCGAACTGGTGAAGGCCTCTGACGTCACCTACATGGA
>CAZUKI010000044.1:0-5480 GCA_964620785.1 uncultured Aestuariivirga sp. | reverse complement strand
TCGCCGTCGTCACGCGCTCCGCCAAGGGCAGCGTCATCGTCAAGGGCAGTGACACCATCGAGATTCCGGCGCATCCCGTGAAGAACGTCATTGACGTCACCGGAGCAGGCGATCTCTATGCAGCGGGCTTCCTCTTCGGCCACACATCAGGAAAGCCGCTGGCCCATTGCGCTAGGCTAGGAAGCCTCGCAGCATCGGAAGTGATTTCGCATGTCGGCGCAAGGCCCGAGGTCAATCTCCTGGTCCACGCCAGGGAGCAGGGCCTGCTCTAGGCGCTCTCGTTCTCGTCCTGCGCGGCCTCGCCCGGCCTGGGCTTCACATGGATGCGCACTTTCTTGACGCGCCGCAGGTCGCTCTCGGCGATCTCGAACTCAAGCCCCGATGGATGGGTAATGATCTCGCCACGCACCGGGATGCGCCCGCCCATCTCGAAAACCAGCCCACCAAGGGTCTCGGCCTCGTCTTCCTTGTCCTCGGGCAGCAGTTCCACGGAGAACATGTCCTCGAGGGTGGTGATCGCCACCCGCGCATCGGCCATGTAGGTGGTGTCATTCTGCTTGCGGATCAGGATGTCGTCGCCTTCCTCGTCATGTTCGTCAGAGATTTCACCGACGATCGCCTCGACGATATCCTCGAAGGAAACCAGGCCATCAGTGCCGCCATATTCGTCCACCACCACGGCGAGATGGACATGCGTTGCCTTCATCTTGATGAGAAGGTCCGAGGCCGGCATGGACAGCGGCACATAAAGCACATTGCGCACGATCGAGGGATGCTGCTTGACCGTGGAAGCGAGTTCCGCCGCCGGCAGTGACAGGCCGGTTCCCGACTTGGTCTTCTTGCTGCGGCCTTTGGTATTGAGCCAGCGCAGGAAGTCCTTCACGTGGATCATCCCGGTCACGTCATCAAGCGTCTCGCGGTAGACCGGAAGGCGCGAATGGTTGGCCTGGGTAAAGCGGTCGAGCAGGGCGCGCAGCGATTCTGTTTCCTCGATGCCGGTGATGTCGGCGCGCGGCACCATCAGGTCCGAGACCCGCAGGTCCTGGAAGTTGATGAGGTTGCCCAGCATCGAGCGGGCATCGGCGGTGATGCCTTCCTCGCCAGTCTCCTCGACATGGCTTTCAAGCACGCCTTCCAGGCTTTCGCGCAGGTCCTTGGTGCCCTGCAGGCGGCGGCGCAACCGCGTGAAGAAACTCGGGGTCTTCCTGGCTTCAGGTGGTTTTTCGCTGCTCATGTCAGGTAGGGATCGGGAATGCCAAGCCGGCCAAGGATGGCCGTCTCATGCGCTTCCATGGCCTCAGCCGCCGCGTCGGTGTCATGGTCATAACCTAGCAAATGCAGCGTGCCGTGCACAATGAGATGGCTGACATGGTGAAGCAGCGGCTTTCCCTGTTCCTTGGCTTCGCGTTCAATAGTTTCAAGGGCAAGGGCGATGTCGCCGAGGTGGATGGCATCGCCATCATGGGCAATCTGTTCCGCCGCCGCCGGGAACGACAGCACATTGGTGGGCGCATCGATCCCGCGAAAGTCGCGGTTGAGGACGCGCACCTCGGCATCGCTCGTGAACAGCACGTTGACGCTGCGTCCGTCACCACCAAGTGCGGCGCTCACGCAGCGCACTGTTACACCCTCCGCGTCGGGAAGCGTGCCCCACCGCGGGTCTTCGACCTCGCATGTGATGTTCATCTGGCCGGGCGTGGCTTCCGGTCCGTCGCGGGCTTCACGTTTTCGTAGGCCTGCACGATGCGGCCCACCAGCTGGTGGCGCACGATGTCGGACGTTTCAAATTTCACCTGGCCAATGCCCTTGACACCCTTGAGGATGGCCAGCGCATCGGCAAGGCCGGAAGTCATGCCATTGGGCAGGTCGACCTGCGTAGGATCGCCCGTCACCACCATGCGGCTTCCTTCGCCGAGGCGGGTGAGGAACATCTTCATCTGCTGTGGTGATGTGTTCTGCGCTTCGTCGAGGATGACGAAGGCGTTGGAAAGCGTACGCCCGCGCATGAAGGCAAGCGGCGCAATCTCGATCTGGTTTTCGGCCAGGCCCTTGGTCACCAGCGCCGGCGGCATCATGTCGTAAAGCGCGTCATAGAGGGGACGCAGATAGGGATCGACCTTCTCCTTCATGTCGCCGGGCAGGAAGCCGAGCCGTTCACCGGCTTCGACTGCGGGCCGCGAGAGCACGATGCGGTCCACCTCACCGTTCATCAGGGCTTCCGCAGCACAGGCAACCGCGAGATAGGTCTTGCCGGTTCCGGCCGGCCCGATGCCAAACACCAGTTCGTGCTTGCGGATAGCGTCGATGTAGAGTTTCTGGTTCGGCGAGCGCGCCGAGACGGGTTTCCTCCGTGTGCGGACGGTCGAGCCGTCGCTGTCGCGCTCATGCGCGCTCCTCACCATGCGGATGGCGCCATCGACTTCGCCGCGGCTGATTTCGCCGCCACGGCTGGCGCGGGTGTAAAGCGAGAGCAGCACCGAACGCGCATCATCGGCAGACGTTGCGCCGCCACGGATCGCCACGCGGTTGCCGCGCGGCGTGATCGCCACGCCAAGACGGTGTTCAATCAGTGCCAGGTGCTCGTCATGTTCGCCAAAGAGCAGGGAGAGGAGCCTGTTGTCATCGAAGGTGAGCGTCAGCGTCTGGTCTTGTCCGTCTGCCCGGCCGCGGGGGCTCAAGAAGGTTGCGGCGCCTGTCGCCTGGCTCAAGTGGTCGTTTCTCCGGTTGCTCGGGACTTCAGTGAAGGACTGCAATCTAGCAGAATCAAGCGGATTCTCCAACCTGTTGACCGGACAGGCTGTTGGGGCCCGAACCGGTGATCCTGGCATGGACGATCCGGCCCAGTGCTGATTCGGGCAGTTCGCAATGCACGCTTTGCAGGTAGGGGGAGCGTCCGATCATCTGGCCTTGGCGCCGGCCCGGTTTTTCCACCAGGACGGGGAGGGTCTTTCCGGTCATCGAACGGTTGAAGGCCTGCTGCTGTTCCACGAGCAGGCCCTGCAGGCGTTGCAGGCGCTCGGACTTTGCTTCCTCCGGCACCTGGGCGCCATGTTCGCTGGCCGGCGTTCCGGGGCGGGCGGAATATTTGAAGGAATAGGCCGAGGCATATCCGACCTCCTTCACCACCGCGAGGGTTTGCTCGAAGTCGGCTTCGCTCTCGCCGGGAAAGCCCACGATGAAGTCACCGGAAATGGCCATGTCAGGCCGCGCGGCGCGGACCCGTTCGATGAGCCGGATATAGCTCTCGGCATTGTGGCCGCGGTTCATGGCCTTGAGCACCTTGTCGCTTCCGGCCTGGATGGGAAGATGCAGATAGGGCATCAGCGTATCGTTGCTGGCGTGGGCCTCGATGAGGGCATCAGTCATGTCGCGCGGATGGCTTGTGGTGTAGCGTAGCCGTTTGATGCCATCGATCGATGACAGTTTCGAGACAAGGACCGCCAGTGTCGTTGCCGTTCCGTCTGCATCGCTGCCGCGATAGGCATTGACGTTCTGGCCGAGCAGCGTGAGTTCGACGACGCCTTGTTCGGCAAGCCGGTGCGCCTCGTCCATGACCTGGGCCACGGGCCGCGAGAATTCGCTGCCGCGCGTGTAGGGCACTACGCAGAAGGAACAGAACTTGTCGCAACCTTCCTGGATGGTGAGGAAGGCGGCAACACCCTGCCGCGTCCGTTGTGATTTTTCTGCCAGGGCATCGAACTTGTCATCGGCGGGAAACTCCGTCTCGATCACGGCGCGGCCGCTGCGCGCCTGTTCGCGCAAGAGTTCCGGCAGGCGATGGTAGGTCTGCGGCCCGAAGACGAGGTCAACGGCCTTCTGCCGGCGGATGATCTCCGCACCTTCCGCCTGTGCCACGCAGCCCGCGACGGCGATCCTGAAATCACGGCCATCTGACTGCCGCGCCTCCTTGAGGCGCTTGAGCTTGCCCAGTTCGGAATAGACCTTCTCCGACGCCTTCTCGCGGATATGACAGGTATTGAGGATGACGAGATCGGCACTCTCTGGCCCCGTCGCCAGGCCATAGCCCTCCGCCGCCAGGAGTTCCTCCATGCGCGTCGCGTCATAGGCGTTCATCTGGCAGCCATAGGACTTGATGAAGGCGGTCCTGCGCTGTGTCCGGCTGTCGTCCATGCCTGCCTGCTAGCGCAAATCGGCTGGGCCGTGAAGCGCCGCAACGAGGCCCTGGCGCACCGCGTTTTCGGCGGCGAGTGCTGCTGCCTTGCGCTCACGCCCGACGGCCTCAGGCAGGGCCTCATGCACGATGACCCTGGCCCCGAGCGGGCCTTCACCAAGGAAGGCCCAGAGATGCGGGATGAGGTCCATGTCGCCATACCAGGCGATGGACGGGCGCTCGCGGCGTCCGAGTGGCAGGCCCCACAGGCTGCGATAGGCGAGTGTCACCGGAACGATGGCGATGCCGGGCGTCGTGGCGGCAGCAAAGAGCGATGACTTGAAGGGCAGGACGGTCGCCCCGTCATGCGAGGTGCCTTCGCCGAACAGCACGATGGTTTCGCCAGCCGCAAGCCGCGCCGTGATGCCATCGGCCGTCGCCGCCGTGGCATGCCGCCGCTCGCGGTCAACGAACACCGTGCGCTGCAGCCGTGCCAGCGTGCCGAAGAAGGGCCAGCCTGCAACTTCACGCTTGGCCACGAAGGAGAGGGGAGCGACCGCCGACAGGATGACGATGTCGAGCCATGAGACATGGTTCGAGATCACCAGGCAGGAACCTTGCGGAAGTGCGGCACCTGCCACCGAGAGGCGGATGCCGAAAAGCCTGCAGACGGCGCGATGGTAATGGTGCGGGAGGAGGCGTGCGCCCCGCGGAAAGCCCCAGAGCAGGAGTTGCTGCACCGGCATCAGGGGCAGGGTGAGCGCAACAAAGGCCAGGAGCTTTGCCGCCGCCCGGAGTGTCCTCATAGCTGCAGCGTCATGGTGATGGCGTCGACGGCGGGCCCGTGCTGGCGCGCATAATAGCCGTGGCGCTTTCCGGTCTCGGCAAAGCCCAGCGCCTTGTAGAGGGCGATTGCCCCGTCATTGTCGGCGGCAACTTCGAGGAACAGCTTTTCGCTGAGCCGCGCCTTCAGGTCGGCAATGAGGCTTTCCATCAGCAGGCGCCCGAAGCCCTGGCGGCGGTAATGAGGCAGCACGCACAGCGTGTTGACCTCGGCTTCACCGGCGATCCACTGATATTGCACGAAACCATAGGCGCGCCCGCCAAGCTCGGCGATCAGTGCTCCCGAACCCGGCAGTGACAGCGCCGAGCGCAGCATCTCCTCGCTCCAGCCCGGCGTGAAGCAGTTGCCATGCATGGCCGCCAGCAGCGCGATGTCTTCACTGCCGGCCGGCCTGACCTGCGGCGCGGCAAGTGCAGGCGGCACTGATGGCTTGGCATCGGCCTCGCGCAGGTAGAGGGGATCAGCCGGATGCTCCGCAGACGGAAGATCGAGGGCGAAGGCACCAAAGCATGCCGCCTCCGGCAG
>CAZUKI010000043.1:9949-14979 GCA_964620785.1 uncultured Aestuariivirga sp. | reverse complement strand
GCAGCGGCGGCCTATCGCGCCGACCTCGGTCTCGATGCCACGCTGCGCCGGCCCTGCCAGCACCCGGACAATGTCTGGAGCCTGCATGGCCTGCATGAATGCCTGACCCGCCTCGGTGAACAACGCGAGGCAACCCTCATCAAGCAGCGCCTCGACATCGCCGCGGCGCGCGCCGACGTGCCCATCCGCGCATCGTGCTTCTGCCACCAGCGCGCCATGAGCTGCTGCGACTGAAAACTCGCCTCACCCAAACTGGAGAACGCATGTCCTGGAAGACCGAATTTCGCTCGCTCTATTACCTGGGGGCGCCACCGCCCGATGATCCGCAGCTGGTCGCCAAGGAGACAGCCCTCCTCGTCATCGACGTCCAGAACACCTACCTCGAGCGCCCGGAGCGATCGACACTGACGCCGGAGGAACAGCAACGCTTCGATCTCTGGACTCCTTTTCACGAGCGCATGAGGAAGTCGGTCATTCCGCACACGGCGCAAATGTTGGACTTCGCGCGTGGACACGGAATCGAGTGTCTCTTCGCGCGCATCGCCAGCCACACGAAGGACGGCAGGGAGCGCTCGCTGTCGCAGAAAATGCCCGGCTGGAACAACCTGTTACTGCCCAAAGATGAAGCACCGTCGCAACTTGTGCCGGCGCTGCAGCCGCGTGGTGATGAAATAGTGGTCACCAAGACCACGGACTCGGCACTGACCGGCACAAACCTGCGCCTGATCCTGCACAATCTCGGCATCAAAACGGTCATTTGTGCCGGAATTTTCACCGATCAATGCGTCTCCTCGACGGTGCGCTCTCTCGCCGACGAGAGTTTCCAGGTGATCGTGCTCGAAGATTGCTGCGCAGCAGCGACGGACGAGCTTCACCGCAAGGAGCTTGAGATCATCAACATGATCTATTGTCATGTCATGTCGTCAAATGACCTGTGCGAGATTGCCTCCCGATGAGGGAAAGCGGCCTCAACTCTCTTTACGCTGAGGAAAAAATAGTGCTGAATGTTCACCTTGCGGCACCGGGGCAGCACGCATCTGCAAATGACAGGGAGAACAACATGACCACCAAAACCACCCGACGAAACTTCATGCAGCAATCGGCACTGTGGGCTGCAGCCTTTGCCGGTGCCGGCTCTGCCGGAATCACGGGTGCCAGCGCCGCCCGCGAGAAGGAACTGAACATCCTGTGCTGGGAAGGCTACAACTCGGCGCAGGTGCTGGACCCGTTCCGCTCGTCGCAGGGTGCCACCGTCAAGGCCGAAAGCCTCACCAATGACCCGACGATGATCAACCGCCTGCGGGCCGGTGAAACAAACATCTGGGACCTGATCAACGTCAACAATCCCTGGGCGCGCAAGATCATGCTGCCTGAAAAGCTCATCAAGCCGCTGGACCGGGCGAAGTTCGAGCCCTTCTTCAACTCCATGCTGCCGGAGTTCAAGGCGCCGTACAAATGGGCGATGGATGATGCCGGCGAGCAGCTCATCGGCATGGCCCAGCGCTTTGGGCCCTACAGCTTCGTGGTCAACACCAACAAGGTGAGCCGCGCCACGGCCGAGGACCAGGGCTGGAACCTGTGGAACGATCCTGCCAATGCCGGCAAGTATGGCATTCTCGAGTCAGATGACTGGAACGTCTTCTGCCTCTGCGCCATCGCTGGCTTCGATCCGTTCAAGGAGCATTCCGACGACGAGGTTGCGAAGTTCACCGAAACGGCAAAGCGCGTGTTCAAGGGCGCCAAGCTGGTGGGTGACATCGCCACCATGAACCAGTCGCTGGTTGCCGGTGAAATCGACTTCCACCTGACGGGCGGCACCTATTCCGCCTCGCCGGCCCGCGCCGACGGTCACCCGGAAATCCGCGGCATCACGCCGAAGTCCGGTCCCTTCGCCGGTGGCAAGGGTGGCATTGCCTGGATCGAGATCACTTCAGTGGTCAACAATCCGCAGCTTTCGCCCTTGGCCGAGGAGTTCCTCGCCTATGTGCAGGCGCCCGATGTCTCGCACACCGTGGCCTTCGCGGAAGGCACCTTCAATCCGGTGACGCAGATGGGCAATCCCGAGTGCTTCAAGCTCTTCACCAAGGAAGAGCTCGACACCATCCAGTGGGATTCGCTGCCGGAAGAGATGGCTGGAAGCGTCGAGTACGACATCGTGCCGGATTACGACAAGCTGCTCGATATCATGACCGCCGCCAAGCGCGAAGCTTCCGGCGGCTGAGCTACCCCACCCAGAACAGCCCCTGCGAGACACTCGCGGGGGCTGACGTTTTCAATCCATGCATCAACCGATGACCACCACACAGCCCATTCTCTCGCTCAAGTCCGTTCGCAAGCTCTTTGGTCCGCACGCCGCGGTCGATGACATCGACATCGACTTCGCCGAAGGCGAATTCTTCACCATCGTCGGGCCATCAGGCTCCGGGAAGACCACGCTGCTGCGCATGCTGGCCGGCATGGACCAGCCATCGAGTGGCGACATCCTGCTGCGCGGAAAGCGCATCAATGACCTTCCCGCCAACCGGCGGCCCACCTGCATGGTGTTCCAGTCGCTCGCGCTCTTTCCGCACCGGACGGTTGGCGAGAACATCGAGTTTCCGCTGAAGATTCGCGGCGAGGCACCGGAGAAGCGCAAGGCACGGGCCCTGCAACTCATGGCGCTGCTGCGCCTGCCTGAAAACTACTACCGCAAGAACGTGATGAAATGTTCCGGCGGCGAGCGTCAGCGCGTGGCCCTTGCCCGGGCGCTGGCCTATGACCCCGAGATCCTGTTCTTCGATGAACCGCTGTCGGCCATCGACTACAAGCTGCGCAAGACGCTGGAAAAGGAACTGAAGGACATCCACCGCGAGACCGGGAAGACCTTCATCTACATCACCCATTCACTTGAGGAAGCGATGGTGATGAGCGACCGCATCGGCGTCATGCGCTCGGGAAAGCTCGTGCAGGTTGGAACGCCACATGAAATCTACACTTCGCCCACCACGCGTTTCGTCTCCGAGTTCGTGGGTGACGTCAACGTCATCCCGGTGTCAAAGGGCCCGCGCGGCACGCTCATCGGCGAAGACAGCAAGCACAGCTTCAAGCCGCCGGAAATGCCCAAGGACTTCACGCACGGCCATCTCGTCGTGCGCCCAGAGTATCTGCGCTTCCTCAAGAAGGCATCGGATGCGGACAACTCGCTCGAGGGCATCCTCTATAATGAGTATGCGCTGGGTTCACGCATCCAGTACCAGGTGCGGGTCGGCGGAAGTGTCTATCTTCTCGAGAAGCTGCGCCAGCAGCCGTTCGACGGCAAGCGCGACGACAAGGTGATCATCGGCTGGGACGCGAAAGACGCGATCCTGGTGACGGACTGAAGATGTCGCCCGGTTTCCGCTCCGCACTTCCAGTGGCGCTGTTTCTCGCCGCGGGCTTTATCGCGCCGCTGGTGGCCGTGACATGGTTCAGCTTCATGCCGCCGCGCACCTTCGGCTTTTCAGGAACGCCGACCTTCGAGAACTATGCAACGATCTTTGAAAGCAGCAACTACATCTCGTTCCTGTGGTCGCTGGGGCTTGCGGCACTCACCGTCGTGCTGCTGGCACTCATCGCCTATCCGGTGGCCTATGGCCTGGTGCGCGTCTTCGGCAAATGGTCAACTCTCATCACCCTGCTCTTCACCATTCCGCTCTTTGTCTCGGAGAATATCCGTCTCTATGGCTGGGTGCTGTTTCTCATCAAGAACGGTGTCCTTCTCGGCACGATCAAGTCGCTCTTCGGCGTGGAGCCTGAAAGCATCCTGTTCACGCTGCCGGCCATCATCCTGGGCATGGTCTATGTTTATCTGCCCTTCATGCTGTTCCCCATGACGCTCGGCATCAGCATGGTGCCGCAGGACACGCGCGATGCCGCCGCCGACCTTGGTGCCTCGCGGTGGCAGATCTTCCGCGAGGTGGAACTGCCGCTCTCCATGCCTGGCATCCTGATCGGCGGCCTCCTCACATTCGTGCTGGCAGTCGGCGCCATCGCCGAAGCCAAGGTGCTTGGCGGGCAGCAGATCATCCCGATCACCCACGACATCGAAATCGCCTTCACCTATGCGCAGAACTGGCCGCTGGGTGCTGCACTTTCCGTGCTGCTGATGCTGGTGGTCGGAAGCCTGGTGCTCATTGTGCTGCGGCGCTTCGACCTCGACGTGCTTCTGGGGCGGAGATAGGCCATGCAGGATCGCGCCACCCGCCTGCGCCATGCGCTCATCGCCGCCTGGACCGCGGCCGTCATCGTCTTTGTCTATGTTCCAACCATCTGCATCGTGCTGGCTTCGCTGACCGCCAGCCGCTACTTCCAGTTCCCGATATCGCGCTGGGGCCTCGACTGGTGGACCAAGACCCTCAACTCCATCGAGGTGCGCCAGCTTCTCTCCACCTCCATCACCATTGCGCTCTGCGTCACGGTGATCGCGGTGACGCTCGCCTTCTTCGGGGCGCTGGCCTTTGCCCGCTATGACTGGAAAGGCCGCTCGCTGTTCCAGAAGATCATCCTGCTGCCGATCTTCTTCCCGCAATCGGTGCTGGGCCTTGCCCTGCTCCTGTGGTTCAACACGCTGGGCCTGCCGCTGTCCTGGAAGACGGCGGTCTTTGCCCATCTGGTGTGGATCGTTCCGGTGGTCACGCTGGTCATTTCCATCCAGGTCTACAGTTTTGACGCGGCACTCGAGGAAGCCGCCTTCGACCTTGGCGCTTCGCGCTGGCAGGTGCTCAAGGAAGTGACGCTGCCGGTGCTGTTTCCGGGCATCTTCTCGGGCTCGCTCTTTGCCTTCCTGCTGAGTTGGGGGAATTTTCCGCTGTCGCTGTTCACGACCGGCGCCGATACGACGGTGCCTGAATATCTCTATGCGAAAATGGTGGCGGGCTACACGCCGGGCGTGCCGGTGCTCGGCACCATTTCGACGGCGGGCGCCGTCCTGCTGCTGCTTGGCGGCTACGCACTCATCACTGCCCTGCGGCGGGCCAGAACATCTGACGAAGGAAGACAGACACCATGACACA